>JAJFLS010000209.1 GCA_021772595.1 Opitutales bacterium | reverse complement strand
CCAAGCCACCGGAGCCGACCTCATCGCCACCGGCAATATCGGCTGCCTCACCCAAATCGAGTTTCATTCGAACGGACAACAGAAGCCTCTCCGTGTCGTCCATACAGTCGAGCTGCTTGACGGAGAGCACAGAAAATAGATTGTTGCCCACGGATCACACAGATTTGCACGGATATACTTAAACTAGGGGTCATTAGCAAATCACCTACCCCATTGAACAACCAATCCGTGTAAATCCGTGACATCCGTGGGCAACAATCCACAATCCAAATTTTCCAACCAATGAACAATATCCACGAAATCAAACGGCTCGTTTCGCCAGCGCCTAGACCTCAGAGCCTCGCATGGCACGACAACTCCCTTTGGATGGGGTCTATGGAAACTCAAAAGGTCTATCAGATAGATCCTGAAACCTGGACCGTTATTTGGGAGATCCAAGCGCCCGGCGTCCCTTTCGGAATGGTTTCCATCGGCAACGAACTTCGCGTCCTCTGCGGCGAAACCGAAGAAGACAATCGTATCATCCGTCGCCTCATTCCCGGCGAAGGATTCGATCCCGAGTTCGAACTACCGTGCCCCGACGACACCGGCTCCCAACTCGGCTTCGACGGGAAGAATCTTCATGTCAGCCAATGGTACAACAAAGTCGTTCTCACTCTCGGAGTGGACGGACAACCCACCCGATCGCTCCCATCGCCCCACGGAATCTGCGGCCAAGCCTTTGTCGACAACAGTATCTACCTCGCAACTACCGACGAGGAGGAAACCGACAATTACTATCTAACTCGCATAGATCTCAATAGCGAGACGCCAACCGCGACCGACATCGCCCGCATCCCCTTCGGAGCCCGAGCCCTCGCATTCGACAGCCAAAACCTCTGGACCAACCACCGCGAGCAAAACGAGATCGTGTGTTTTAGACGCCCGGATTAAAGTTCCCATTATGGGAACTTTATATTTGACCTCATGGATTTATCTCGAATGATGTCCATTGCGCATGCGGGTTATTGGGACTGACAAGCTAGACAAATTTTCGCGAAAACACGCAAACGCAAGAGACGCGTTAATCGCATGGCGGGATGAAACGGAAAGAGCGAATTGGAAAACGACTCAAGACATCAAGAACCGTTACCGATCCGCTGACTTCCTCGCGGACAACCGCGTTATCTTTAACATCAAAGGCAACCGATTTCGCCTCGTGGTTAAAATCAGATATCAAAACGGGATCGTATTGATCGAGTGGATAGGCACTCACGCGGAATATTCCAAAAAGACATTCTAACAATCACTCGCCATGATTAAACTTATTAAGACAAAAAAGGAACACGCTGCAGCTATCGCTAAAATATCGGCTTTGATGGATACCGATCCATCGCCCGGTTCTGTCGAGGAAAACGAACTCGAATTGCTAGCATTGCTCGCAGAAACCTACGAAAAGGAATCCATCAAAAGAGAACTCCCCGATCCAATTGAAGCCATCCGCTTTCGGATGGATCAACAGGGATTGGTAAACAAAGACCTCGAGCCGATGATTGGAAACAAGTCGAAGGTATCTGAAATTCTCAATCGAAAGCGGCCACTCTCCCTTTCTATGATTCGACGTTTGAACCATTCCTTGGGGATCGCAGCCGAAGTCTTGCTTCAAGAATCGTCTCCCAAAATGGTTGCGGAAGGGAGAAGTCCATACAATCGCAAATAATCCGGCCTGATGGGCAGTTTCTTGGGCCCGTATTCCGCGATTTCCCCTTATTCAGAAATTCAGTAGAGCCGGGATAGCCATTCCGCCAGATCAAGCAGAGAGACCGCGAATCCAGGCGCCAGCCAGACGGATAATAGAAGAACCAACAGAACTACCATCCCCATGCTCGCCAACCAAATCTAACAATTCCGCATTGCTGTTAATATCAATCCCTGGTCTCAGTCCTCCTTCGTGAGTTGAAGTAGGCAACGCTTTAGATTGAGTTTTCGACAACACCATAAGCAAGCCATCCTCAACTAACGAAGAGAGCGAATGCCCTTCTCGGGCCGCTTTTCGCTTGGCTCGCAGTAGCAGTTCATCATTCACTCGAATCGTTGTTCTCATTTGAGCACGAAACTGTATTTGAGACGTGAATACGGCAACGCCTCATCATCCTACCCGCACATGCGTGCGTTCCGGAGCTCTATTAGCTTTGTGCAATTATTGGACCTAACTCCAATTAATGCACAAAATTTCCGTGAAACTTGCGAAAGCTATCCGCTACTTGTCCAGTGTGCACAAGAACAATTCTTCCGCCTACAGCAAAGGCGTCAACTTGAGGCGTTTTCCGAGACGAGTTCGCATTTTCCACACCGGATTCCCGGTGTAGCTACCACTCGTATGCAGTGGGAATTTCATCTGCTAAACTAAGACTGGCACCAATGCGCCCACAGTGAATATGGAGAGCTTTGAAGCAAATGCCTGGATGCACCGCATCTGTACTACCCCACCCAAGTCCGCGCGTTTCTGAACATGCGCATCCAGGGGGAATCTTCGCCCCAATCTTTGGGGGCCCAGCTGAGTTGGGTGGTGCGGAAGACTCGTTCGGGGTGCGGCATGAGGATGGTGGCGCGGCCGTCTTGGCTGGTGAGGCTGGTGATGCCGAAGGGGGATCCGTTGGGGTTTAGCGGATACGATTCGGTTGTGCTATGATTATTGTCGACGAAGCGGGCGGCGACTAGGCCGGAGGCGTTGCAGGACTCTGCAGCTTCTGGGCTCTTGAACTCGGCACGGCCTTCGCCGTGGGCGACGGCGATTGGGATCACACTGCTTTCCATACCGTCGAAAAATACGCTGGGGGTTTTCTCGATTTTGACGGAGACGAGACGGCCTTCGTAGCGCTCGCTTCGGTTTTGGACGAAGTGTGGCCAGTGGTCCGTACCGGGGATGAGTTCGCGGAGATTGCTCAACATTTGACAACCGTTGCAAACACCGAGCGAGAAGGCATCTTCGCGAGCAAAGAACTTTTGGAATTCTTCGCGGGCCTTTTCGTTGAACAGAATACTCTTGGCCCAGCCCTCACCCGCGCCGAGGACGTCGCCGTAGCTGAAACCACCGCAGGCAACGAGCCCACGAAAATCGTTTAGGGAAACGCGGCCGCTCAAGACATCCGTCATGTGAACGTCAATACAAGAGAAACCTGCCCGGTCGAAGGCTCCGGCCATTTCGACTTCGCCGTTGACACCTTGCTCCCGCAAAATCGCAATACGCGGCTTCGCCGCTGAAGGGTGAATAGTGAATGGTGAAGAGTGAAAATCGAAGGTGACTTTGGGGCTGATGCCTGGATTTTCTCGGTCTTGGCGGATCGCGTGTTCAGATGCGGCAGACTCGGGGTTGTCGCGGAGACTTTGCATGCGGAAAGTTACGTCGGACCAAACTGCCCGCAGGACTGAAAGGTCTTCCTCATAAAGGACCTGACCGGCTTCCGATATTTGAAATCGATATCGAGTATTCAGTCTTCCCACAATATTCGAGCACGTATCCAAATCATGGCTCTTCAATATCGCGAAAACTGCGGCGAGATCATCCCCTTTGACTTGAATAAGCGCTCCCAACTCTTCGGCAAACAATGGAGCGAAGGGATCGCCTTCGCTCAAGACTTCCAAATTGATCCCGACGTTCCCAGCGAAGGCCATTTCCACGGCCGCCGCGAACAAGCCCCCATCGGAGCGGTCGTGGTAGGCGAGGATCTTTTCTTCTTTGCCGAGCTGCTGAATCGCGTTCCAGAAATTCTTGAGATCCTCGGCGCTGTCGACATCCGGCGTCGTTTCGCCCATCTGGGAAAGCGTCTGTCCGAGAATGGAACTTCCAAGGCGATTTTTGCCGCGTCCGAGGTCGATCAATATTAAACTCGTATCCCAATCTTGGATCAATTGCGAAGTGAGCGATAGGCGAATGTCTTCGCAACGAGCGAAGGCGGTGATGATGAGCGACATCGGCGCGGTGACACGTTTTTCTTCGGAACCGTCCTGCCAAACGGTGCTCATGCTCATAGAGTCTTTGCCCACTGGAATGGTGACTCCAAGTTTTGGACACAGCTCCATACCAACCGCCTTGACAGCTTCGAATAAGTCAGCCGCGTCGCCAGGAACGGATGGCGCCGACATCCAGTTGGCGGAAAGGTTGACGCCCGTCAGCGGACCGATTTGCGCGGCCGCGAGATTGGTTAGCGCTTCGCCAACGGCGAGGCGAGCGGAAGCGGCGGCGTTATTGACAGCAGTTGGCGTGCGTTCGCCAATCGACATGGCTTCGCCTGTGTATCCATCGAACGAGGATGCGGTCACAGCGCAGTCGGCCACCGGGACTTGCCAAGGGCCCACCATTTGATCGCGGTGAATCAGTCCCGTCACGGTACGGTCGCCGATCGTGATCAAGAAGGTTTTGTCGGCGACGGTCGGGTGCGACAGTACGTGTCTCGCTGCCTCCTCGAGTGAAACGCCTTCCAGGAAAAGCGGCTCCAAATTTCTCTCGAGTGTTTTTTCGTCGCGGTGCATACGGGGCGGTTTTCCGAGAAGCACTTCGAGGGGAATATCAATTGGCTGGTTTTCGAAGTGAGGGTCTTCGAGCACGAGCTGACGTTCGTCGGTCGCCTCGCCGATGATTGCGTAAGGGCAGCGTTCGCGCTCGCAGATTGAAGTGAAAATGTCGATACGTTCCGCAGGAATCGCCATGACGTAGCGCTCCTGAGATTCGTTGCACCAGATCTCAAGCGGGCTCATGCCCGGCTCGTCGTTGTTGATCTTTCGCAAGTCGAATCGCCCTCCTTTGCCTGCATCGTTGACAAGTTCGGGCATGGCGTTGGAGAGGCCTCCTGCGCCGACGTCGTGGATGAAGACGATCGGATTTTCAGATCCGAGAGCCCAGCAGCGGTCGATGACTTCCTGGCAGCGGCGCTCCATCTCCGGGTTGTCGCGTTGCACGCTCGCGAAATCGAGATCTTCGTGGCTTTCCCCGCTGTCGATCGAGCTCGCCGCTCCGCCGCCGAGTCCAATGAGCATCGCAGGCCCACCGAGCACGACTAGCTTGTCGCCCGCGTGGACTTCCTTTTTCTCGATATGCTCGCGCCGAATATTGCCGAGGCCACCCGCCAGCATGATCGGCTTGTGATAGCCGCGCACTTCCGTCCCGGAAGTGATTTCGGATTTCGGATTTCGGATTTCGGATTTTCCCGGCACCTCTTGTTCGAATGTCCGGAAATAGCCGAGGATGTTGGGGCGGCCGAATTCGTTGTTGAAGGCGGCGCCGCCGAGAGGGCCTTCGATCATGATATCCAGCGGGGAGACAATTCGGTTTGGTTTGCCGAATTCTTTTTCCCAAGGGCGCACCGCGCCGGGGATTTTCAAATTGGAAACCGTGAAGCCGGCTAAGCCTGCCTTTGGCTTGGAGCCGATACCGGTAGCGCCTTCATCGCGAATTTCGCCGCCGGAACCTGTCGCGGCGCCGGGGAAAGGCGAAATCGCGGTCGGGTGATTGTGCGTCTCCACTTTGCAGAGGATGGCGATGTCTTCCAGGCTCGCCGCGTATTCGTTGGTCTTGGGATCGGCGAAGAAGCGGTTACCTTTGCTCCCTTCGAAAACCGCTGCGTTGTCCTTGTAGGCGGAGAGGATCCCTTCGCTGCGCATTTCGAAAGTGTTCTTGATCATCTTGAACAAGGATTTTTCCTGGGCCTCGCCGTCGATGTCCCAAGACGCGTTGAAAATCTTGTGGCGGCAGTGCTCGGAGTTGGCCTGGGCGAACATCATCAGCTCGATGTCGTGCGGGTCGCGGCCGAGTTTCTGGAAATTCTCCACGAGGTAGTCGATCTCGTCTTCGGCCAGGGCGAGGCCGAGCGATTGGTTCGCCACCACCAGCGCTTCGCGCCCTTCGGAGATA
>JAJFLS010000208.1 GCA_021772595.1 Opitutales bacterium | reverse complement strand
CCGCCGATCGTAGTGTGGACGCCCGCCCTCAACGCATAGCGACCCGTCAATAAAAGACTCCGGCTCGGCGAGCAAAACGGCGGCGCGTGGAAATTGACGAAATCGACACTCTCCTCCGCTAGCTTGTCGATCCGAGGCGTCTCGATCTGCTCGTGACCGTGACAACTCAGTTCGAAGTAGCTCTGGTTGTCCGTGAGGATCAGCAACACATTCGGCCGGTTCTCCGCCATTACAAAGCTCGCCAAACCAAGTGAGGCGAACACTAGAATGCGTGCGAACGGATTACTGCGAATTCGCAAAAGACGGATTTTCATGAACATAAGTTGTGTCTCGGTTTGGAAGGGTTCATTAACTCATGTAGGAGCCTGCTTGCAGGCGATATTCTACTCAACCCCAATCGCCTGCAAGCAGGCTCCTACAAAATTACGCCATTATCCCTTTGACCAAGCGACCGTGAACATCGGTCAGCCGAAAGCGCCGTCCCTGAAATTTGTAATTCAATCGCTCGTGATCGATTCCCAACATATGAAGCATCGTGGCATGAAGATCGTGAACGTGAACAGGATCGCGAGCGATGTTGTAGCAGTAGTCGTCTGTAGCGCCATAACTGATACCGGGCTTCACGCCTGCGCCTGCCATGAAAATCGTGAAGCAGCGCGGGTGGTGGTCGCGCCCGTAATTGTCTTCAGTAAGCGTCCCCTGGCTGTAAATCGTGCGGCCGAACTCCCCACCCCAAACGACCAACGTATCTTCAAGCAAACCCCGCCGATCCAAATCCTCGATCAACGCGGCCGTCGGCTGATCCGTGTCGCTGCACTGACCCTTTATCTGTTTCGGCAGCGTTTTGTGCTGGTCCCAGCCCATATGGAAAAGTTGCACGAAACGCACATCGCGCTCGATCAGCCGCCGCGCCAAGATGCAGTTCTGAGCGTAGGTGCCTTTCTTTCGCGAATCGGGGCCGTACTCTTCGAACGTCCGCTCGGGCTCTTCCGAGAGATCGGTCAAGCTGGGCACCGATGTCTGCATCCGGTAAGCGAGTTCGTATTGAGAAATCCGCGTCGAAATTTCCGGATCGCCGATCTCCTCGTACCTTCGCTGGTTGATCGCGTTTAGGTCGTCCAGCATTCTGCGACGCACGCTCCGGTCCATGCCGTGCGGATCTTTCAAATACAGCACTGGATCCCCGATGCCGCGAAATTTCACGCCTTGATGCGTCGTAGGCAAAAACCCACTACCCCACAAGCGATCGTAGAGCGGCTGTCCTCCCGGCCGACCTGTCCCATTCGACACCATCGCTACAAACGCCGGCAAGTCTTTATTCATGCTTCCGAGCCCATAGGACAGCCAAGAACCGATGGATGGCCGCCCAGCGATTTGAGATCCTGTCTGAAAGAAAGTGATCGCGGGATCGTGATTGATCGCCTCCGTGTACATCGACTTGATGAAGCAAAGCTTGTCAGAAACGCGGGCGATGTTCGGCAACAAATCGCTCACCCAGGCGCCGCTTTGACCGTGCTGCTTGAAATTGAAAATCGTCGGCGCGACCGGAAAACGTTTCTGTCCAGAAGTCATCCCAGTGAGCCTCTGACCCTGACGCACAGAATCTGGCAGGTCTTTGTCGAACTGCTTCGCCATTTCAGGTTTCCAATCGAAGAGGTCCAGCTGAGACGGCGCTCCCGATTGAAACAAATAGATCACCCGCTTGGCCTTGGGCGCGAAATTCAGAAACGTCCCCGGCGAATCCGCCCCGAGCAAGTCCTTGCCTAGCAGACCCGCCAGCGCCATAGATCCTATTCCGGTCGCTGTCTTCCCGAAAAACTGGCGGCGATTCAATAAAAGTTGTGCTTCGGAAATAGGGTCCATGGGTAAATTGAGAATTAAGATTTAAGAATTCGGATCTAGGATTTCGGATTTAGTCCTTATTCCTTGGTAACGGTTTCATCGAGATTGAGCAGTACATTGGCTACAGTCGTCATCGCCGCCAATTCTACCGGATTTATATTCGAGTCGAGTTTCGACTGGCCTACTTTGATAAACTCAGTCGCTTTTTCGGGTTCGCTCCGAAATGTGTTCAAGTAGTCAGCATGGCCTGTCTCCAAAATCTGGAGTATCTGTTCATCGGGCTTTCGAGCGAGAACGAGTCGATGGCCGAACGTGATTCGATCGGAAACGGAATCGCCTCCTTCGCGAATCATCCGCTGAGCGAGAAGCCGTGCCGCTTCCACGAACTGCGGATCGTTCATCAGATTCATCGCTTGGAGAGGCGTATTCGTACTGCTAAGACGAACCGAGCAAACCTCGCGCGAAGCATTGTCGAAATTCATCATCGACGGCGGCGGTACGGTGCGGCGCCAAAACGTGTAGAGACTCCGCCGATAGAGATCATCTCCCTTGCCAACGATGTACTTGTAGCCCTTCGCGTTTACCTCGTCCCAGAGCCCCTCCGGCTGGTAAGGCATGACTGGAGGGCCGCCGATTTGCGGCGCTAGGACTCCCGACACGGCGAGTGCCTGATCGCGCAAAGCCTGCCCGTACAGCCGGAACCGAGGACCTCGGGCGAGCAAACGGTTTTCGGGATCCTTCTCCAGCAGTTCGGGCGTCACGCGCGGCGACTGCCGGTAGGTCGAGCTCATGACGATTCGCTTTTGCATCGCCTTCACATTCCAACCGCTTTCGACAAACTCGTTCGCTAGCCAATCGAGCAATTTCGGATGGCTGGGCACCTCGCCTTGCGAGCCGAAATCCTCAGGCGTCTTCACTAATCCAATACCGAAATACATCTGCCAATAGCGATTGATCGCGACCCGCGCGGTCAGCGGGTTTTCCGGAGCCACGATCCATCGAGCCAAGCCAAGCCGATCGCGCGGCATCGACGCGTCCATCGGCGGAAGCGTATCCAGAGTAGTCGGTTCGAGTTCCTCGCTTTTATCGGGATGATCGTAAGCGCCGCGTTCCAGCAAAAAGGTTTTTCTCGGCTCCTCCATCTCCTCCATGATGCTAACCTCGACTACAAAAGACTCCTCGAACGAAGAGAGCTCCTCCTCGCTTTCCTTCAAGACAGTCGACAATCGCTTCCCCTCTGGATCGTTTTTGATCCACGAAGCCCTCAAAGATTTCCGAGACCTATCGTTTAATTCGACCAGCAATACATCGCGAGGATCCGTATTCGAAAAAAGCTTCACTTGCTCATCGTCGAGCGCTTGGTCGTAGATCTGCACATCATCGATAATTCCATTTCTCAAGGTTGCATCTCGAAGCGTGTCTTGAGCATCTTCTAGGCTTCGAGCGCCAATCAAGAGCGCTTCCATCGTTAGCGCGGCCTCGTTCAAATTGTCCAATTCGACAAGCTCTTCGACGCGCTTGCCATCCAAATACAAACGAACTCCCGAAGCCTCGCCGCTTCCATCCCAAGTAACGCCCAAACGAAAAGGAGCGCCTCTTGGCACAACTGCTTTTGAAACTACCTCAATCCCATTCTTGCTCCGAATATCCTTCATCAATTGGAACGAAATCCGGAAAAATTTCGGATCGGCAGCATCTTCGAGCATAATCCGATAGCCCTCTTGAGAGCTGTTCTCCGCCGTGACAAGGATAGGCCCTTCCGAACCGGAAAAGACTTTAGGCGAACGCGCCTGAACCAGCCAAGACCATGGCTTTGTCGAATCGAATTCGTCTATATGAGCATTGGGAACTCTGACGGTTCCAGATATTCCGAAGCGAATCCCGCCTCCATAAGTCTGATCCTCAACCACGACTGGATCCTTCCTACGACCCTTCAGTATAGCGCGACGTTTTTCGCTTCGAACATCGTCGGAGCTCAACTTATCGACCTTGTCAAACGGCAAATGAAGCGTGGCCACTGGAGCGCTCGCCAGCTCATCCAGCAATGCCCGATTGTCGCTCGTTCGCTCTTCCAGCCAAGTATCAAACGCCTGCGAGCCTTCATCCGAAAGCGCCTCGATCCCCCTCTTTGCAACCGTCACACGGCGCTTAAGCGTTTCGTGCTCCTCCAAGGTTCCTCCCCTGTAAACCGCCATGTTCGGAACAGGAGCCACGTTTCCATCTTTTCCGTTTTCCGGGATGTTATGGAAGAAGGCGAACATCTCGTAAAAGTCCTTCTGGCTGATCGGATCGTATTTGTGGTCATGGCAGCGCGTGCATCCCATCGTCAGTCCAAGCCACACTGTCGAAGTCGTTTCCACCCGATCCGCGACATACTCGGTTAGAAATTCCTGCGGGACAATACCGCCTTCATTGTTAATCCGGTGATTACGATTAAACGCCGTCGCCAATCGCTGCTTATCCGTCGCGTCAGGGAGCAAATCTCCCGCGAGCTGTTCGATCGTGAACTGATTGAAAGGCATGTTGGAGTTGTAGGCCTCGATCACCCAATCGCGCCACGGCCAC
>JAJFLS010000207.1 GCA_021772595.1 Opitutales bacterium | reverse complement strand
TGGATAGCGACGGCGACCTGGACGTCCTCGCCGTGAGCGCCTTCAACACCTGGACCGACCCGGAAGCCGAATCGCTCGTCTGGTTCGAAAACCAAGGCGATTTCAGATTCCAACGTCACACACTCGCCAACAATCCGATTCAACTACTCACGCTGGATGTCGGCGATTTCGACAACTCCGGAACGCTCGACATCTTCAGCGGCGGATTCCATGCCTATCCGCCATACGATCGGATGAGCCGCATTCTTCTTTGGAAAGCGAGTGTGCCGAAACGATGAATACGAAACGCTATACGCTCAGCGCTTTCGCAATCCTCGTCGTGATCGGACTCGTCGCGTTCACCCTCCTCAATAATCGCCCCAACGCGATCGCGAGCACGCTCTCTCTTCCTGCGCTCAGTGCCTCGAAAAACGAAGTGCTCAAATCGCGCATTCTCAAAGCCCATCTAAAAGCAACCCACGGATTTTCATCGATCGGAGCTCTGGCCGAACTAAGCCGCCTCTACCACGCCAACGGCTTTCTTTCCAACGCGACCGACTGCTACGAAATTCTGATCGAGCAAGATCCCGACAACCCGAAATGGCCGCACTACCTCGCCCGCATCATCTCTGGCTACGGGATGCTCGATCGGGCGATCGAACTCCACCGAAGTGCCATCGAACTCGATCCGAGCTACATTCCCACGCGTATCCAGTTCGCCAATGCGCTGCTAAAATCTAATCGCTTCGAAGAAGCCGAAAACGCATTCAACAACGTTCTCTTCATCGATTCGAACAACGCCTACGCGCTTCTCGGAATCGCTCGCATCCAGATCGAGCGGAACGATTGGACCGGGGCCAAAGCGCTCTTGAAGAATGCCGTCGCCGCATCGCTAAACCAAATCGGAATCGATCTCCTCTCGACCGTCCACGAGCGCCTCGACGAACGGGCCGCCGCCGATCAACTGAGGCGCGACCATTCCTTCGGCGCTTATCGCGATCTGGCCGATCCTTGGATGGACGCGTTGTTCTCCGATTCCTACGACACGTTCGCCCTCTCGACCGCCGCGGGCATGGCCTCCTTTCGCGGCGAGTCGGCCAACGCTTTGAAACTTCTCGAACGCGCCGTCTCGATCGAGCCGAGCGACCCGATGCTGCATTTCCAGCTCGGCGGGATTTCGCAATCCGCCGGCGAGATCGACGACGCGCTTTCCCATTACCAGCGCAGCGTCCAGCTCAAGCCCGACTTTTCGGACGGCTGGCACTACATTTTCCAAATCCAACGCGACGGCGGAAACGCGGTCGCAGCACAGCGGACACTCGAAAAAGGATTTAAGAACTGCCCCAGCTCCCCCGCGCTTCTGATCGAGATGGCGGACCAGATGAATCGCCAAGGGCGCTTCACCAAAGCGGTCGAAATGCTTCGAAAGTCGATCGAGCTCAAGCCCAATGAGGCCCAAGCCTACTTGAATCTTGGCCGTCTCTACATCACCAGCGGACAGGTCGAAAGCGGCATCACCGCGATGAAAGAAGCCCTGCATGCCGAACCTGGGAATTCCCTCGCCTTGACCACCCTCGCATTTCACGCCATCAGCTCGACCGATCGTCCCCAGGCCGACCATTACATGGCCAGGATTCGGAAACAGCCGAAAATCAAGATCGAGGAACTCCAGCAGCTAACAAGTCTCTACCAAACCGCGTTCGAATCCAACCCATAGGTGGGCGCCACTGCTGAAAATCGACCTTGTGTTCTGGTTAATTACCGCCATCTATTTCTCCTGCGTCTCGCCAGCCCCGCCGAACGCGCGTCCCAAATAATACAACAAACGTGCCACACTCGGCAATAAGCGTGTCCACGTTTCGGTAAACGCGCTTCGCCAACTCGCTCGATATCGCTCTTAATTTTTCATGCCAACATCATTCAACGGAAGGGCTTTTCTCGTAACCGGATCCACTCGAGGGATCGGCCGGGCAATCGCGGAGCTGCTGATCGAACGAGAGGCCCAAGTCGCCGTTCACGGGCGAGATCTGAGCCAAGTCGAGGCGATTTGCGCCGAACTCCACCCGGAACGGGCCGCCCCATTCGCCTCCGATCTTTCGGATCCGAAGGCAGCCGGAGCGCTCGTCCAGTCGGTTTTTAAGCAATTCGGCCGGCTCGACGGATTGGTGAACAACGCGGGAGCCGGAAGAGCCGTCGCGTTCCGCGGCCTTAAACTGGAAGACTGGCAGGCCACCCAGAAACTCAATCTCGAGTCCGCCTTCGTCGCCTGCCAAGAAGCCTACAAGCTGATGCGGAAGACGCGCTCGGGAACCATCGTCAACATGGCGTCGCTCTCCGCCCACGGCCCTGGAAATCTCATGGGCGCGGACTACGCGGCATCGAAAGCGGGGCTTGTCAGCTTGACCCGCAGCTTCGCCTTGGAAGCCGCTCGATTCGGAATTCGTTGCAACGCAGTTTCGCCCGGCATCGTGGAGACCGACATGGCCGAGGGCATGAGCGACGAAATGATCGCGAAAATGGCCATCCCGCTGAATCGGCTTGCAACTCCCGCAGACGTCGCGAACGTCACCGCTTTTCTACTTTCAGAAGAGGCATCCTACTTAACCGGCCAGGTCATCCACGTCGACGGAGGCCAGTTTATTTACGGATAACCCAATGTCGCACCAGTCTCCCGAAACATCCACGCTTACCCGCCGCCGAGTCGTCGTCACCGGAATGGGGATCGCCTCCGCGCTGGGCATCGACGAAGAAACGGTCTGGCAGAATTTGCTCGCTGGCCGAACCGGCATCGGACCGCTGCGCTCGCTGGACGCCTCCGAATTCAAAGTCGGTATCGGAGCCGAAGTCCCTGAAGGTCTGGTCGAAGAAAAACTCAAAACGCTGAGACGCCGGCCAATGGACCGCGCCCTCGACCTTGCCATCGTCGCCGCTCAAGACGCGCTCGTTCAATCGGGGCTCATCTCCGGCGAACCTCCCTACGAGGAGCAGGACGCCGCCGTCATCATGGGGACGGGCGTTGGCAGCGCTCAGAATCACTACGCCGCATTCACCTCTCTATTCGAGAAAGGGCCGCGCGGCTTGAGGCCGACTTCCTTGCCACGCTGCATGTTCAACGCGATTTCGGCCGGACTCACTTTACAATACAAGCTAACCGGCGCGAACTACATGGTCGTGTCCGCTTGCACCTCCGCAGCCAACGCCATAGGGACCGCGTATCGAATGATTCGAGACGGCTACGCGGATACCGTGGTCACCGGCGGATCGGACGCGTTTTTCGATCGGTTCGCCTTCGGAGTCTGGAACAACATCGGAGCCTTGTCCCGAATCGCCGATCCACAAAAAGCGTGCCGGCCCTTCGCAATCGATCGCGAAGGCACTGTGCTCGGAGAAGGAGCCGGAGTACTCGTCTTGGAATCGGCTGAGAAAGCCACCGAGCGAGGCGCTCGAATTCGCGGCGAAATCCTCGGCTACGGCGAATCCTCGGACGCCACTCACCTGACCAGCCCTAGCCCGATCGGACAAGCCCGCGCGATGCGCATGGCCTTAAAAGAAGCCAATCTACGCCCCGACGAAATCGGCCTCATCAACACCCACGGAACCGGAACGAAAGGAAACGATTCCTGCGAAAGCCAATCCATACGAGATGTTTTCGGCGACTCGACGGACGCCGTGCCCGTCGTCGCAAACAAGAGCTACTTCGGCCACACCCTGGGAGCTTCCGGAGCGCTTGAGAGCATTTCCGCCTTGCTATCGATCGAGCGAGGCGAAGCGCCCCCTAACCTCAATCTCGAAAATCCGGATCCCGAATGCCGCCTGAACCTCGTCGGCTCGAAGCCTGTATCCATAAAACGGGCCCCAGCGATGAAAAACAGCTTCGGCTTCGGCGGCGGCAACGGCGTTCTCATCCTCGGACCCGGCGACTAGAAAAACAATTTATGAGCGATCAATCAAAAGAAGAAACCATCATTGCCCAACTACGTGGAATTCTGGAAGAGTCCTCGACCTCCGAATACGACTGGGACTCCTTCGGCCCCCAAACCACGATCGAATCTCTCGGCCTCGATTCGTTGACCATTCTCGATTTGCTTTACGACATCGAGGAAGTGATTGGGATTCACCTCGAAGCCAAGGAAGTCCTAAACGTCACCACGCTGAGAGAAATAACCGCCTTACTCATCGAAAACGGCGCTTGAAAAGTCTGAGCAATTTCATCGAGTACTGCCTCTTCCGGCTGGTGCTCTTTCTATGCGACACGTTCTCCTATAGCTTCGCCTGTCGGTGCGCTCGAGGAACAGCCAATGCATGGTGGATATTCGATCGCAAACGCCGGAAAGTCGGCCGAGACAACATCATACGCAGCGGAATCGAAACCGATCCGAAAAAGGCTTCGGCGATCGCCAAACAGGCTACCCAGCACATGGCCATGGTAATCGTAGAATCACTACGCTCATCGGATTTCCTCGAAGGCGACAAGATTCACGAACACATAAAGCTGGATATCAAGCCGGACGTGCAAGCGGCATTGGAAGATCCGGACAAGGGTTTGATTATCGCTTCCGGGCATTTTGGGAACTGGGAAGTCGCGGCCCACTGGCTCTCCCGCTACAAGCCGGTCGCCGGGATCACTCGAGCGATGAGCAATCCGCGAATCGAGACGCTCGTCAAGCAACGCAAATCCGCCTACCGGTTTCGCCCCATTCCAAAACACGACAGCAACATGGGCCGTTTTCTGGAAGTTCTCGACAACAAGGAAGCGCTGGCCTTGCTCTTCGATCAGCACGCGGGGGACTACGGAATGATGATCGATTTCTTCGGTCACCCCGCATCCACTTTCAAGACCGCGGCCATGCTGCATCTCGTCACGCGCACACCACTCTGCTTCGGCGCCTGCAAACGCACGGGGCCCATGCAGTTCGAAATCAGCACCTCCCACCTCATCAATCAGCCGCGAAGCGGAAACAAGAACACCGATCTCGCCGCAATCCTCAACAGCCTGAACCGGGATCTCGAAGCCACCATCCGCGACGCGCCCGACCAGTACATCTGGGGACATCGCCGCT
>JAJFLS010000206.1 GCA_021772595.1 Opitutales bacterium | reverse complement strand
TTCATCAATTCCCCGTCGCCGGTTTTCTTCAATCGATGAGGCGTGTTCGGTCCGTAGCAAAAAATGGCTCCTGCCCTCAGATCGTACTTCGCATCGTTCAATTCGAGCCGGCACTCGCCCGCAGCTACGAATTCGATTCCGAAATGGTCGTACCGCTCGCGTTCAACGGAGTATCCGTCCGGGCAATGCTCCACTCCTCCACAAGTCACGGTCATGTCGCTTTCCGACGAAACCTCGCCATTCAGATAGAAGTATTCCCCCTTGGCTGAGGAATTGGATTGGCCTGTGAGCTCTTCGTTTTCAACGAGCGGCTTAGTATTTGATTCGCCCGACTGTGGACCGAAGCGCTTTTTGCCATTTTCGATCGTCTCGCAGATCGTAGATCTCGAAAATTCAGGAGAGGCGGCTTCTCTTTTGCTCCGCCATGCGGAGGGAGAACTAGTCTCGAAACTAAGCAGATTCGATCTAGTGGATTCAATATTGGATGAGTACGCCTGGTTTACCGCATTCATTGCATTAAGGGGATTGGATTTTGCTGATCAGAGGGACGAGGGATGGCTGATTTCTACAACCGTGTGTCCATATTATCATACGATATGGCGGAAAAATTGTACGTAATACGCCATCTATGGTATTTTTACGACAAGTAGATGAGTAATCCCGCCATTTAGGTCCAAAAATCGCGATTAGTGCACTAGATCTCTCCTCTTTAGAGTTGGACTAACGCTTCTCGAACCAGACAACGTTCGCGCTCCAGTGGCCTGCGATGAGGAAATCGAGATCGCCATCACCATCCATGTCCTCGGCCCGCATATCGTAGGAGCCTTGGTTTCCCCCTATCACGTGTTTCGTGAAACCGGCCTGACCGTCGTTTTCGTACCATGCGACGACCCCTGCTTCGAATCGTCCGCAAGTCGCGGCATCGAGATCCCCGTCCCCGTCTAGATCCTCCAGGATCAAACTGTGCGGACCGACGATTCTCTCGTCTATCTCGATCTTCTCGAAATTCGGCCCCTTAAACCAGAGCAAGCCCACGCCGTGACCGCGCGAGGCAAGAAAATCGGCATGCCCGTCTCCGTCCAAATCTCCCGGCAGTATATTGGAAGCGCCGGGCTCGCTATCCGAGAGCATCCGCTTTTTCCAAGGTCCACGCGGGTCTTCGGGATGCTCCCAGTAGGCGAACCATTGGCCTCCATCAAATCCGCGGCCTCCTTTCGCGCCGGCGGCGATCTCGGGGCGGCCGTCGTTGTTGACATCTCCAAAGCCCATGTAATGCGAGCCTCCAGGAGCGTCTCGCGTGGCAAAGACGTTCCGCGTCCATTGGGCAGACTGCTGCAGATTCTTGGGGGCTTTCAGCCAGGTAATCGATTCGGGAAAACTCGTGTTCGGCGCGCGTTGACCAGAATTGGCGATTAAGTCGATGCGGGCGTCGCCATCCACATCGCCGGTAATTAGACAATGGGTACCGAGAATTTCGTCGTCGACAATCCGATACGTCCAAGGTTTTTCCGAAAATGGATCGTCTGGGCATTCGAGCCAAAAGACGGTGTTGTTCGAGCCCACGAAATCCTGGTCGCCATCGCCATCCACGTCCAGCAAGCAAGAATGGATACAAGCCGGTCGCGGCGGATTACGCGAATCGCCTCGGCTAAATTCATGGATCGTCTGCGGCGTCCAATGTGGGCCTTTCAGCAAAGTCACTTTGCCCTCATAGGAAGCGATCACATCGCGATGACCATCTTCGTCGAAGTCATCCGAGACCGCTGAATTGATGAGTCCCGTTACCGGCGCCACGATCGTGTGTTTCTTCCATTGGCCGATCGCGGCAGGCTTAGGCAGCGCCTCCCAGAGGCGGACATTGTCGTACTGAAGCGACCCTTCCTTTCCGCGGGCCTTGAAATTTCCCCATGCTTTCGGCACGTCCAAGCGCGGATTCTTCGCGACTAAGGTCGGGCCGCCATCCACTTGGACCACGACTTCGTCGCCCTGAGTTTCCAGCATGACCGTGAACCATTGGTCACGCTTTGGCTTCCAGTCCGAGGTCTCGATAATTTGGTCTCTGTCCCCTTCCTTCTGAGAATTGCGATCCTTCTGTAGTGCCGTTCCGGTTTCCGTTCCGAGGATCACGCGAAAGATATGCCCGGTCGTATTCGCGGTTGTCCCTTCGTTGAATCCGACGTGGGCGGCGTTCAGCTTTCCCGAGATTTTCACCGACATCTCCAAGATGCATTCGCGGGCGGGAACGTGCAAAGTCATGCTCGGCGTAGCGCCCGTATGGTTGTCGCGACTCGCCTGAAACTCTTTAGTGGAAGGAATCCCCTTGTAAGCCCCGCCTTCCACTTTCCAGCGAGTGCCGTGCAATGCCTTCCACTCTGGCTTCGCTTCGCCGCTATCGAAGGTGTCTTCGAAAAGCAGCGTCCCTTTGCTCGAAATCAAAGGTTCGAGGGAAAATAGCTTAGCGGTGAACGTAGCCCAGATAAGCAAACAAAGCGTGGTTTCTTTTCGTTTCATGTGAATTGGTAGGGCTCGACTGCCAGGCGGGCCGCGTTGATTGAGTTTCACCTAGGCAATGCGGACCGCCTGGCAGTCGATCCCTACCTTTTGATATTCAGAAATTGAAATGCTGTGTCATCGAAATTGCGCTACTTCGAGCGAAACGCTTCACTAGTCGCGATAAGCTCGACGAGGTCGAGCAGTCCATAGTCGCGATCAGCGAGTTCATTCGCGATTTTATTTACTGCGGGACGATCTCGAAATCCGAGCTCTCTGCCGAGAGCGTACGTGAGCATTTTCTCGGTAAGGCAACGGGCGAACTGATCCTTTCGTTCGAGCAGCAAATGTTTCAACTCGTCAACGTCCTCGAATGTCTCGCCAGACGAGAGTTTGCCGGAGGTATCCACTTTTCCGAACGCCTTGCCTTGGTCGTTTCTATATTGCATCCGGAGGCTTCCGATCGGATCGAAACTTTCCAAGGCGAATCCAATCGGATCGATCTTTCGATGGCATTCGGCGCAGGTTTCCACTTTTCGATGCTTCGCCAATTGTTCCCGAATCGTAGTGGCTCCTCGAATGTCGGGCTCCAGCGGCTCCACGTCCGGCGGTGGTGGTGACGGCGGCGTTCCCAAAAGATTCTCCAAAACCCAAATACCGCGAGTCACGGGCGAAGTTTCCACTCCATTTGACGTAGCCGTAAGAATGCTCGCATGGCCGAGCACGCCGCCGCGATGCGAGCCTTTGGGCAGGCTCACTTTGCGAAACGCGTCGGTGGCGACTCCATCGATACCATACAGATCCGCCAAGTAGCGATTTACGAATGTGTAGTCGGAATCGATAAACGCTTCGATGCTGCGATTGTTGATCAAGGCGTCTTGGAAGAACAGACGCGTCTCCTCCTTCATGAGGGGCTCGAGCTGGCGAGCGTGATACACTTTGAACTTCTTTCCATCCGGCGGCATGGAACCGAGTTCATTAATGCGGAGCCAGCTATCCGTAAAATGGTCCACAAACGCGCGGGCCTTGGGATCACGCAGCATCCGAAGCGTTTGATAACGCAGCTCAATCGGCTCCGAGATTACGCCTCGAGTCGCGGCTTCTAAGAGCTGATCATCCGGCATCGAACTCCAGAGAAAGTAGGACAATCGCGACGCGAGCGTGTATTCGTCTATTCGAGACGGAAATTCCTCATCGATCGCCGCATCATCCAAAGGCGCTTCAACGTACAGAAAATTCGGCGAACAAAGAATAGCTTTCAAGGTGTTCTTAATCGCCACTTCCGCGTCGTCGCCCAGTTTCCGGCGAAGCTTATAGAAACCGAGATAACGTTCTTTCTCCGACTGAAGAAGCGGTCTGCGAAAAGCTCTGGACGCCACATGAGAGACTACCGCGTCGACATCGATCTGATCCGCGTTATCAGCGCCCTCTCCAAAAATCGCCTGATGGCTCGCGACAGGCCACTCACCAACCTCGGGTCCTTCGATCTCCATTTTAAAGATTCGCATGCGCGGACCTTCATAAACATCGGACAAATAGATCTCCTGGTTCTCCGCTGGCTTGGCCGCGACACCGTCTCTCCAATTACTTGGCAGTACATCCAAATGGTACCGCGCCGCGATTTTCGACAAGACACCCTTAAATGGCTGCGGCCCGTTTACATAGCGGATCACTGGAACAAAGCCTTTGTCGACCCAGGCCCTGATTTCGTAAGTCTCCACGAGATGGTCCCTTAGCGGAATCACTGCCACAACACGATCGGAGGCATTGTATTTGCGCCCTGGATATCCGACCGACGGATCCGTAACCATTACCTCCATTTTGATAGGCTCGTTAGGATCGATCTCGAGTAGCTCCGGATCGTAGGGATGCTCGCGTCCAATGCCTGCGGCCCTGATCTTGATTGTGTAGTAGCCATCAGCAGGCACGCCGCTGTACCCATCCGCGTATACGCGATCCGACTTAGCGTCGCCGTGCCCAATATCCACGTATTTCCCGTCGACGTTTATCTCGAAGAAGATTTGCGGACGAAACTGGAAATCCCGATCGCATAGATCGTCGGGCAGGAAAACGTCGTGAATCGTTCGCGGCCGAGGACTGAAATCCACCGCTTTCTCGACTGTTGCCGACGCGGCTTCCAAGTAGCGTTCAAGCAGATAGTCCGAGAGCACGAGCTGGCTGCCTAGATTTTCGAACCCCTCATGCCGCTCGTCGGGAGGAAAGAACTCCGTCGGATCGAACGAATCGATGTTCAGATCGAAAAGGTCGCGAATCGTATTCCGGTACTCGTAGCGATTGATACGGCGCAGATTGGTGACCGCTTTCGCGGCCTCTCGCTCGTAGACGGATTCTAGGTTGCTGGTGATCCATGAGACGAGTTCTTTGACATCGTCAGCGGCCGGTCGTGGTTCGTCTTCCGGAGGCATCTCCCCGAGATTGAGCATGTCGAGAATCTCCTGCCAATCATAGGCCGCTTCCT
>JAJFLS010000205.1 GCA_021772595.1 Opitutales bacterium | reverse complement strand
GGAACGGGACGGCGCCCGTTCACTACCCTAAAATTCTCCTCAAAAGGTACGCATCTTCGAACGTAGGGGCTCTGCTTGCGGAGACCGCGTGTGGAGAGTTCTAGCTACTTCTGCGGTCGCCGCAAGCGACGCCCCTATAATTACAGTCTTTGTAAAGCGAATACTCACCTTGCTCTCGACGTTTCATTGAATCGCTGTCTTGATTCCAGCTATGAAATCGGAGCCTGCGCGAGAATCGGATGAACGAAAGGGGCTCGAAGAAGCCCATCGCCACTCAATCCAATTTTTGGATTCAATTGCGGAAACGCCTCCCAAGCCGAGTTGCCACTATGAGGATTGCTACGCGGCTTTCAGCGAACCGTTGCCCGATGGGCCCTCGGCGATTCCAGACGCGATAACGGAACTGGCCCGCAAGGGCGAACCGGGATTGATGGGCATGCAGGCGCCGACCTTTTTCCGTTGGGTAATTGGAGGCTGTCATCCCGCAGGAATCGCGGCAGACTGGCTGACGAGCGCCTGGAGTCAGAACACCGGCAATCCATTAGCCACTCCATCCGCGGCCGCCGTGGAAACCGTAGTCGCCGAATGGCTGCTGGAACTACTAGACCTTCCGCGCGAGTCCTCGATTGGATTTGTGACAGGCGCGACCCTGGCGAATTTCGTCTGCCTCGCCGCCTCCCGCCACCAGGTATTGGCCGAGGCGGAATGGGACGTGGAATCGAACGGCTTATACGGGGCGCCCCTCATCCAGATCTTCATGGGAGCGGAGGCTCATACATCCATCAATTGCGCTCTCCGCTACTTGGGCATCGGCAGCGAAACCGCCCGGATCATTCCGACCGACGACCAAGGCCGCATGGATGCGCGATTCCTAGCTGAAGCCCTGCAAGAATCGGCCGAGGGACCCAAAATCGTCATTTCCCAAGCGGGCCAAATCAATACGGGAGCCTTCGATCCCTTCGATGAGATCGCTTGCTTGAAAGAGCGATTTCCGTTTTGGCTTCACGTCGATGGGGCATTCGGCCTTTGGGCGCGGGCAAGCGACAAGCACTCGTCCTTGGCAAAGGGCGCCGAGCGAGCGGATTCCTGGGCGACCGACGGGCACAAATGGCTGCAAACGCCTTACGATTGTGGATACGCTATTGTTAAAAACGAAGAAGCTCATCGAAAAGCGATGGCAATCGGGGCCAGCTACTTGCCCGAGGCGGACGCGGGCGTCAGGGACCCTGCTCAGTATGTACCCGAATTGTCGCGACGCGCTCGAGGATTCGCTTCCTG
This sequence comes from Opitutales bacterium, assembly GCA_021772595.1. GTDB lineage: Bacteria > Verrucomicrobiota > Verrucomicrobiia > Opitutales > Opitutaceae > Pelagisphaera. Next base: position 2,500 of record JAJFLS010000205.1, on the reverse strand, counting down.
GGCGATCATTAAGACACTGGGCCGCCAGGGAATCGCGGAGCTGATCGAGCGACACTGTCGGCTGGCCCGCCTATTCGCCGACTTGCTAGCGTCGGAGACCGGTATAGAAATTATAAATACCGTTGTCCTAAATCAAGTGATCGTCCGATTCGGTGAACCCAGCTTAAGCGACGAAACGAAAGACGAACTAACCGAGAAAACCATTGAAGCCATTGTAGCCGACGAAGTCTGCTATTTGGGAGGCTCGATTTGGAAAGGCCGCCAAGTCATGCGCATTTCCATCGTTTCCTGGAGAACGCAGGAATCCGATATCCGTCGCTCTTCGGAGTCCATCATCCGTTGCTGGAGAAGCATACAGAAGGGCGTTTGATTTTACCCGAAAAATGGCCCGGGCGCGTTTTAACTGTCGCCTGGTAGGGATGGACACGTGCCTTCCGCAGAGAAGGGGTCCTGAAACGCGGCCCGCCCGGCGGTCGAGAGCTACCATTGAACTCCAAGACGACAGAAAGAAATACCCCCAAGATAGCGCTTCCTTCTCTGATTTCCCGCTTCCCCTCATTAGAGTATTCCCCTAGTCTTTGGCTCACCTTAGTTTAAATCCACTTCAACCCCTAACCCCGATTACCATACCATGGGCGCATTCAAGGAACCTCACGGCGGCACACTAGTAGACTTATTTCTCGGCGAATCCGCCGCCGAGGAGGAAAAAATCAAAGCGATCGACTATAAGTCCTGGGACCTGACCGAGCGCCAGCAGTGCGATATAGAACTCATCCTCAACGGAGCGTTCTCGCCACTGGATGGTTTCCTTAAACAGGCGGACTATAAAGGCGTTCTCGAGGACATGCGGCTCGCATCTGGAGTGATTTGGCCGATCCCGATCAATCTCGATGTCCCTGAGCCCTTCGCCGAGTCCCTCGAAGAAGGAGAGTGGATTGCGCTACGCGATAGCGAGGGAGTGATGGTGGCCACCATGGAAGTCGAGGAGATCTGGACGCCAGACAAGGAGGCCGAAGCTGCGTCTGTGTTTGCTTCTACTTTGGAGGAGCATCCGGGCGTGGATTATCTAGTGAACCACGCTAACAACGTCTACCTGGGCGGTCGCTTGCGGGGAGTCGAGCCTCCCATGCACTACGATTACAAGCTGCTTCGCGATTCCCCTCAGGAATTGCGAGGACGCTTTCGCAAGCTGGGCTGGCGCAAGGTCGTCGCCTTCCAAACCCGCAATCCCATGCATCGCGCGCACTACGAATTGACCTTTCGAGCAGCGCGGCAACACGAAGGGAATCTGTTGCTTCACCCCGTGGTGGGCATGACCAAAAAAGGGGACGTCGATCACTTTACGCGGGTCCGCTGTTACGAACGCATTCTGGATAAGTATCCCGAACAGACGACCACGCTCAGCTTGCTCAACCTCGCCATGCGCATGGCCGGCCCGCGCGAAGCCGTGTGGCACGGGATCATCCGCAAGAACTATGGCTGCACCCATCTGATCGTGGGGCGCGACCACGCAGGGCCCGGCAAACAGCCAGACGGCCAGCCCTACTACGGTCCCTACGAGGCGCAGGAGTTGTTTACGAAACACGAAAAGGAGTTGGAAATCTCACTCGTTCCTTTTCAGCAAATGGTCTATGCGGAGGACAAGGCGCAATACATTCCGGTCGACGAGACGACGCCGGACATGCGGATCAAAACCATCACGGGCACCGAATTCCGTCGCCGCCTTACCGAGGGCTTGGATATACCGGAGTGGTTTTCCTACCCGGAAATTCTTGAGGAAATCCGCAAGATGTATCCACCTCGCCACAAGCAGGGCTTTACCATCTTCTTCACCGGGCTCTCTGGTTCGGGAAAATCTACGATCGCCAATGCGCTTCTCGTCAAACTCCTCGAGCTCGGCGGACGCCAGATCACTCTGCTCGATGGCGACCTGGTTCGCAAAAACCTCTCAAGCGAACTGGGTTTCTCCAAGGAGCACCGCAATCTGAATATACTCCGAATCGGCTGGGTAGCCTCCGAGATCACGAAGAACGGTGGCATCGCCATTTGCGCCCCAATCGCGCCTTATCAAGCGACCCGTCGGAAAGTGCGGCAAATGATAGAAAGCAACGGCGGGTTTATACTCGTTCACGTAGCGACGTCGCTGGAAGTCTGCGAAGCCCGCGACCGCAAAGGCCTCTATGCCAAAGCCCGCGCGGGCCTGATCAAAGAGTTCACCGGTATCGACGACCCGTACGAGGAACCCGAGACGGCCGAGATCGTCATCGACACACAGTCGCTCTCCCCCGAGCTAGCCGCCCACCGGATACTCGTCAAGCTCGAGAGCCTCGGATTTATAAAGTAAGGCAGGCTTCCAGCCTGTCCACGCAGGCAAGATGCCTGCTCTACTTTAAGGCGGCGTTTAACCTTGATCCAGCCGTCTAGCGAATCTAGATTCCGTCAGTCTTTCCCTTCATGAAACCCCGCCTTTCTCTCCTTGCCTGGATCGTTTTTCCGTTAC
>JAJFLS010000204.1 GCA_021772595.1 Opitutales bacterium | reverse complement strand
ATCTTCGATAACCAGTGGTCGTTTCGTGTATTGATCGATAGGAAAGCTATGATACTCCAACCAACCCGCGTTTGACTGGGCAGACACAAGGCTAACCTGAAGCTCCTGCATCCCGTGCGAGCAGACGGGCAATCCATATTTTCGCGAGAGCTCCGCTACTTTCAGCCAGCCGGTGATCCCCATGCAATTGGAAGCATCGGGTTGAATGAACGACAGTTTCGCCTGCTCGAACGCGTATTCGAACTCGTGGATGGTGTGAAGATTCTCACCCATCGCCAAAGCGGCGCCGGTTGCATCCGCAATCTTCGCGAATCCCTGGTAGTCGTCCGGCAAAATGGGTTCTTCGAACCAAAAGATATTGTACGGTTCGAATCGCCGCGCGCATTCGATGGCATGGTCGACGCTCATCGAATAGTTGGCATCCACCATGAAAATGACATCGTCGCCGATAAATTTACGCACTGCCGCAATCCGTTCGATATCCTCATCGAGGCTCTCGCGCCCGATCTTGATTTTCACCGCATTGAAGCCCCTCTCCAGGTAGCCGCCCATGCTCTCCAGCAACTTGGGCAAGGGAAATAGCAAATCGATTCCGCCGCCATAGACCTTACAGCTGTTCCCTGCTCCGCCGGCGACTTGCCATAGCGGCTTATTTAACTTGCGGCAGCGAATATCCCACAGGGCGATGTCGATCGCCGAAATAGCGAATGAAGCAATTCCCCCACGACCTACATAATGGATGTGCCATTCGCAAAAATCGTTTATGCTCTCGACGTCGTCCCCATCCTTCCCGATCAAGGCGGGAATCAAGTCGTCGTCCAGCATTGCCTTTATGGCCGTCCCGCCCTTTCCGCCAGTGTAGGTGTAGCCGGTACCCTTGCTTCCATCCGCAAGTTCAACGGTTGCGGTAACCAATTGAAAATGCGTGTGATCGCCGTGCTTGGCGTCGCTCAACACTTCGGGCAGCGGCACGTCAAACAACTGTGATGCAATCCGTTTGATTCTGCTCATACCTTATATTATCTACAGGATATCGGCTCAGGAATTATCCACAAAGACGGTCTTGGATCGATCTGAAAACTTTCCGAACCGCCATATCCGCTCCACCAAATCGATTTAAGATAGAATAGCAAACCAGTTTGCATTTCGTTTGCAAAATTGACGGATCCGCTTTCGACCGTCTTAAGGACCCTTTTCGTCGAGCGCGTTTTCAATCCAAGAACGCGCCTGCTTCCGATATTCGCTTTCCTTATGCATCCAAAGATCCGTGTGCGGATGAATCACGGGACCTTCGGGAAGGTCGAATATTCGATTTGTGGGTACATCCAGAAAAGTGAAGCGGGCCAATTCGAGATGCTCGATGAGATACTCATCTCTTAGCTTCGATGCATTCGTGCTGCAGACCAGTACTGGCCGGCCTTTCAATCGCGCGAGGCGTCGAATCGCCGAAGCGCGATCACTTTTCGGATAGTCCCAAGTCTTCGCACCGTCAAAATGATCGTGCGTGAAGACGCCCTTCCAAAGCGAGGCGATCTCATCGTCCGCGAGACCGATGTAGCTCGCTCCAATCGCGCCTCGTGAAAAACCGCATACGAATACGTTGTCCCGATCTCCGCCAAATTCTTCGCAGATGCGCGGGAGATTCACTTTGCAATAATCCACGGTTGCTTGCGCGTCGCCCCACCATGTAACCGCATTTTCATTACGCCCCTTTTCGACGTAAGGCATGGCCACCCAAATGAACCCTCGCCCGCCGCTCATGCCATAGCCCAAGTTTGCGTCTTCCACTTTGCCGGTCGAATTGCTGGAAGGCCAGTAGTTGCCCGTGTACTCCACGATTACAGGATACTTGCCTCCGGCTTCCCAATCCACGGGAAGGTACAACGAGTGATGCACATCCGTTCCTTCGTACTCCGGCGCCACCTGACGCACTCGCTTGCCCGGCCCTGGCTCGCCGCTCGTCATTATCGGCGACGTGAGATCAAACGGCGTCTTCTCGGCATCCGCAGCCGAGACGAGCACCGAGCCAATCAAGAAGAGCAGCAATGGAATCGCGATGCGCACGTTCATTTCATTTCAATATTTCTAATGCCCTGTCGTCGTTGCGAGCGAATTCGGTTCTGAGCGGATACTCGTCAATTCAAAACGTCCTCCGAGGGTAGCTTGCATTTTCCACACGGAATCCCGGTGTAGCTAAGTCGTCCCGCAGTCGCGCATACGCGTCAACTAAAGTGGGAATCGAGGATTCGCCGATTGTAGGAGCCTGCTTGCAGGCGATTGGTTTCCTGGGCAATGGGCGACGAAAATCGCCTGCAAGCAGGCTCCTACAGTTGAGAAACTACCTTAAGTCGACGCCTATCCGCAGGCACGCGACGGCGTGGATTCTTACAACAAACGCAGTTCGCCCAATCAGATAGTTCGAGCCAAAACCCCTTCCGTTTGACCTGTGCCAATTCGCTCGCCATCCTTTTGATCATGAAATCGGTTCCCTGGCTGCTCCTCCTCTCCGTTCTCTCGATGGCCGCAAGTCCCATCGACGTTGGCTCTCGTCGCGAGCTCTTTGTGGACGACCACCTCATTCAAGAACTCGAAGGAGAGATCGACCTCCGGCTCAACCATCCTACTCCTCGCGAAATAGCTATCGTCCACGACGCCCCCTGGGAAGGAACCGGCAGCGGATATCACAGCATCTTCAAAGATGGCGACCGCTACCGGATGTACTACAAGTCTATGCAACTCGAATTCCAGGACGGAAAGCTGGACACTGAAATCCATCCGCGGTTTACCTGCTACGCTGAAAGCGACAATGGTATTATCTGGCGAAAACCCTCCCTTGGTCTCCACGAATTTAACGGCTCCAAGGAGAACAATATCACAATTACGAGCGACCCCCTCGAGGGCCTTAACATCGATGCCGCCCACTCCGCCATCTTCAAGGATGCCAACCAAAACGCGCCCACCAACGCCCAGTACAAAGCGATTCTACGCTCCCGAACACCTAATGGACTCATTGTACTGAAATCAGCGGACGGGCTCTCGTGGTCGCCCTTTGTCCCGAAGCCCATTCTTCGCTTAAAGGGCGCCTTCGATTCCCAGAATCTCGCTTTCTGGGATCCAGTTAATGGATACTACCGCGCTTACTGGCGAACCTCACCCGAGGGAATAATCACCGACACAGAATGGAAGCCGAAGGGCAAGCGCTCCGTTCGCACGGGAACTTCGAACGACTTGGAGAATTGGGAGAACCTAGCCGACCTGACCTACGAAGGCTCCCCTCCCCAAGAGATGTATACCAACGGCGTCTTCTCCTATCATCGGGCCCCTCACATCCTAATCGGATTTCCTCTCCGATACATCGAACGCGAAAACGAAGCTCCTCTGAAAGCTCTACCCGATCCAGGAAATCGGGAGATCCGCTCAGCCGCTCATCCCCGCTACGGCCAAGCCCTCAGCGAGAGCCTCTTTATGGCGAGTCGGAATGGAGCCCATTTCAAACGTTGGGACGAGGCCTTTAACCGTCCTGGACCGGAACGCCCGGGAACCTGGCACTATGGCGCCCATTCCGCTGCCTGGGGACTTGTCGAAACCGTCTCTCATCTTCCCGGCGCTCCCAATGAACTATCGCTCTACGCTCTCGAAAACTATTGGCACGGAAAGGGCAGCGCCCTGCGCCGCTATACGCTACGCCTCGACGGATTCGTCTCCGCGTCCGCGAATTGGAAAGGCGGCTCTTTGCTAACCAAACCGATTGTCTTCAAAGGCGATTCCCTTGAACTCAATTTCTCCACATCCGCCGCCGGAAGCATTCGTGTGGAAATCCGAGATGATGAAGGCAAGGCCCTCCCAGGCTTTTCGCTAGAAGACTGTCCGGTTTACTTCGGTGATTCGGTCGCCAAGACGATCGTCTGGAAAAATAAGCGTGACCTCTCTGTTCACGCTGGAAAGCCGGTGCACGTTTTCTTCGAACTCAAAGACGCTGATCTGTATGCCTTTAAATTCCGCTGAGTGAAACTTGAAATGTTGAATTGTAATGTGGAATTCTTAATGTTCATAAACATAGGAAATCGATATGAAAATGAAGGTCATGAAATTAATAACCTTTCCCATCTGCATACTTCTGTTTTTTGGATGCGGCCAGTCTCCATCCGGAAAGACAGAAAACAGCCAGGAAGATTCAATTCTAATTAGAGTCGCTGCCTACAATGTTCAGTATAGCAAGCGGGGCACTTCGAAGGAGATTGGAGAAGCTCTGAGTGAATACGATTTAGATATTGTCTGTTTTTCTGAAGCGCCCGGTGGGGATTGGACGAAGGAAACTGCAAAAGTCCTGGGTATGGATCATGTTATTGTTGGCCTGTATTCAACTGCTGGTCACGTGGACAAATACAAGACCATTGCCAGTCGGACCCCGCTTTACGGTTATGAGGAGATCTTGATGGGCGACACCCTGCATACGGCGACAAAAGCACTCACGAGAATAGGTGATAAAGAAATTGCGGTCTACTCAGCGCATTTTCCGAAAGGCTGGAGAGACCAGGCTCATATCGATGAAACGACCGGAAAAATAACCGATTTTATCGATCAACTCAAAAAGATGCCAGCGGAGGAAGTTACGTTGGTTATGGGAGATTTTAACTTCATTCCAACGAACAACGACCACATTAGTATGTATCATGATATGTTCATGGATATCGGCCTGGATGTTAGCTGGAAGGATTTGCAAATCGATGTTACGAAGCGAAACTCTTCTCGCGCATCCGACCCCGAGGAGGAAGGCAAGGGGCATGTAATTGATCATATCATGTACAATCCGACAAAAGTGAGGGCGATGGATGGAGATATCATTGAAATGGAGAAGCCATTATCAGACCACAAACCGGTCTGGGCTTTATTAGAACTTGAATAGATTGATCGCATACACGCCTGCCTCAGCGGCTACGTCGAAGTCATCGAAATCCTGGAAGTCGACCGCGATAGGAAGGCTCCAATTTCCCAACCGCGAGCTCGGCCCGTGGTTCATTTTTTCGAACTCAAGGACGCGGACCTGTACGCTTTTCAATTTCGCCAAGTGGAAATTGAAATGTTGAATTGTGAATGATGAATGTGGAATTCTTTAGAATCGAACGATTACTCACTATTTTCGATCATGCCCAGCTCGGGCGTTTTTAGTGATAGCAGTGAGTATCGCCACGAGTTCGTTGGCTTCTTTTGCCAACAACTCCATTTTCGAGGCGGAAATAACTTCTGTAGATATCATCAGCCTGATCCAATAGCTTGTCTCTCTAGCCTCCTTGCAGGCAATGTACATTTTGGATACAAAATCTGCTTTGCTCTGACCTGCTTGGGCTTCCTCCACATTTGCCCCAACCGATGTACCGGAGCGAAGCAACTGCCTTTGAAGTACGCGGGAAACTCCACCGCTTTTTTCAAGCGCTTGGCATAAACGAACGATTCGCTTAGCGAAATCAAAAGTTCGATTTGTAATATCAATGGACTCTATAATTAAAAACGTTGAGTTGCGATTCCTAGGTTAGAGATGAGGAACACATACAAATGGCGTTTCCTCCAACAGATAAATTCAATATTCACAATTCCCCATTCAACATTTCGCCAAACGCCGCTACTTCGCGTCGCTGCCTCTGATTCGGTCTGACATTTCACCGCGCCATGCTTCGTACATTTTCTTCATCGAAGCGACTTTTTCGGGATTGGCGTAACTGAGGTCCTTTGTCTCGCCTGGATCTTCACCGAGGTCGTACAGCTGGAGACCACTTGGGATGGGAACGTTTCGGAATTCAGACTTAACCAAGCCATTCTTATCAAGCTGGTAGGCCTGATAGGTTTTCGGCTCTTCACGGTACACGAGCTTCCAGTTCCCTTCCCTCGCAATCCAGTTCATCTGGCCTGCGCCAGAGTCCCAAAACATCGATTCACTTTCGTGCAGGTTGTCTACCGAGCCTGCGATCAGCGGCAAAAGGCTTTTTCCGTCTAATGGCTTTTTCGGCGGAATTCCAGTGACCTCCGACAGGCTGGCGAACAAATCGCGGTGCGTCACCATGGCATCGATTTTGGCGTTCCCCTTAAAGCGCTTGGGCCACGACACCACCATGGGAACTTTGATTCCGCCGTCCATCAAACAGTATTTGAAAGCGTTCAGGTCCCCATTATTCGCATACGATTGATCGGATCCTCCGTTGTCGGAAGTGAAAAAGACGATCGTGTTTTCCGCGACGCCCTTTTCTTTCAATGCACGCATGATCTCGCCGATCACCGTATCCATTAATTCAATATGTCCCAAATAGATCTTGCGACCATAAGGATCTGGAACCACCAAGTGGCAAGTCTCGCTGTACCAATCGGTGTGACTGGGCTGGGCGACCGGGTCCCAGTGCGGGTACTCCCAGACGGCCGCATTGCGATCGAACGGACGCTCGGGAACGCCGTATTTCTCAGCTAATCGCTTTGGCAGCCGGTAAAGCGGCGTGTGGACCGCGTTGAATTCGAGTTGCAGGTAAAACGGCTTTTCGCTTTTCGCCTTGATAAACTTGATCGATTCGCGGCCGAATACTTCGGTTGTCGTCGTGTTCTCGAAGGACTCTTCATCGGAAAAATCACGCGTCAACGGTCCGATTCCTATTTTCCTACTGGCCACGGCAATGCTTCCTTTGACTTTACGCTCGTAGGCATCGACATCCTTCTGGCTGAGCAAATTAAAATCCCATGAGTGTTGCTCGAAGCCAAGAAAGCCGTCGAAACCATGCTTCATCGGTTGCTCCTTGGGTCCGCCATTCAAATGCGTCTTTCCCACTTTCATGGTCCGATAGCCGGCTTCCTGCATCATTTCGGCGATCGTATTCTCCGTCGTGGGCAAGCCGCCGTCCCCATAGTAGTAGGCCCCCCAGCGATGCTGGTAGCGTCCTGTAGAAAGAGCTAGGCGGGAATTGCTGCAAACAGGAGCGGACGCATACGCGTTTTTGAATACCACGCCTGACTCCGCCAGCTTGTCGAGGTGCGGCGTGTTCACACCGTCCACCACCACGTCGTGAAACCCAACGTCCGCATAACCGAGGTCATCAGCCACGATAACGATCACATTTGGTTTTTGCTGGGCGATTGCGGCGGCGATGGAACTGGCTGCTGCGATAAGAGTTTTTATTATAGGCATTTTTGTGGGTGGTTCAGTAATTCAATTTGAGATGAAGTTTGTGAAATTATCAACGTCATGGCTGCTAAGGTAGGACTGGGTCGACTACGGCTGCTTAGGGATAAGCAGCCCTACCATTTTTAGTTTGTCGAGAATTGTCTTTGAGCCTCTTAGAGAGTGTCTAATAAATGCAACATGCCGCATTATTAATCCGGGACGGCGCCCGGAGCCTACCCAATGCTCGAGCTTCGCTCGAGAAAAAGGTAGTCCTCGGGCGCCGCCCCGAGCTTTCATGGCATTTATTAGACGCTTTTTTAGATTCAAGTCATGCAAGTTTGTAGTAGTGAGCTCATTTCAATTCCGGGGAGCGGGACCTGATAAAGCTGCGCCGCGAGGGTCGGGATGATTTTGACTGAGAATTCATTGGCTAGAGGT
>JAJFLS010000203.1 GCA_021772595.1 Opitutales bacterium | reverse complement strand
CGTGTTTTGAAACACGAATCGCGGCGGATTGTCGTTGCTTGTCGATTGAAGGACCTTTTTAACCTAGCGCTTAAACGCCTAGAACTTATCTACCTACTTTATGTTTGGCTTTCTCCAGTCTGAAAACTCGAAGCTCCGCGCCGCGGCCAAGAACTGGCTCTACTTGGGGCACAAGGTTTACAATTTCCGTAAGGATCAGCTTACCGACTCGGAAATCTCCGAACTGAGCCAGCGAATGGGCGAGCTCCGCGCGGAGCTGAAGGTCACGCCGGCGGATGCTGGGAAACTGAAGTTGTCGATCGAAGGCGTCGAAGCCCACATGAGAAAGATCGGCGGCACGTTCTATCCACAGTCGATGCTGAGCGAGAACGTGGATTTCGCGCTCTACTTTCTGATCATCTATCTGGGGTTCACCGCGTTTTTCATCAAGCCCTTCAAGATCCCGACGAACTCGATGTGGCCGACCTACAACGGCATGACCAGCGAGGTTTGGACCGACAACAATCCGGCTCCGGGCGCTCTAAGCCGCTCGGTCAGATTGTTGGCCCACGGAGCGACGCGGCAAACTCTGACGGCTCCGGCTGACGGAGAGCTGCTGATCCCAGTGCGAGTATTCGAGGGACGTTCTTTGACGCCGAGAGGTTTGGCGGTTTCGAGCGTGTCGAAGCGACATCATCTCGTGATCCCTGGCGAAGGAAAAGGCTATCTTTTCGAAGTCGGCGGTGAACGGCTAATTTTTAAGGTACCTTTAGACTTCGATTTGGAGAGCGAAATGCCCATGAATGGCGCTCAAGGAAAGAGCATTTTGGGCAAGGCATGGTTCCCGGAAGAGCCTTCGTTTTGGGACGCGATCCAGAAACGCTTGGCGACTGGGCAGATCGCTCGGAAAGGGCGTATGTCGCTAGCCGATGGGAGTTCGGCAGAGATCGCCATGGTTCGGACAGGACTGAAGTTCAAGAAAGGCGAGACGGTCCTGTCGTTCGACATTCATACGGGCGATCAGCTTTTCGTGGATCGGATGAGCTACCATTTTGTCGAGCCGAAGGGCGGGGACGGTTTCGTCTTCCGGACCGGAGGTATCAGGAATCTGGCGTCGAGCGGCGACAAGTACTATATCAAGCGCCTCGCTGGCACGCCGGGAGATCGAATGAAGATCGACGAGGGTAGGCTGCTTGTGAATAGCGAACCGGCGACCGGGTCGATCGCTTTTGAGAAGAACAATTCGAAAGAGGATCCTTACGACGGCTACTTTAATAGCGCGGGTCAAACCGCTCCCGGCTTTCGCGGATTGATGCGAGTCGGCGAGGAAATTCTCGTGCCGGAAGATTCGTACGTCGCGATGGGGGACAACAGCGGGCACAGCTACGATAGCCGCGGCTGGGGCTACGTTCCGGAGCCGATGATCGTCGGCCGCCCGATCATGATCTTCTATCCGTTTACGAAGCGGTTTGGATTGGCGAAGTAGAGTCCAGCGCGATCTTGGGTATTCATTGCTCGGAGTTGCCAAACGCGGTCCGATTAACGGAGTCACTTGGTCATCATCTTTGTCCTTGTCTTCGTCTTAATCCGAAGCGTTGGGATAGGAAGAAGATGATGACGAAGACAAGGACGATGATGACTAATTAGGTGACAGAAATAATCGCGCAACTCGTTGAATCCGACCGGATTTTGCCTTGACATGAGATGCGACGACCGAGGTATTAGGCAGCACTCCCAACGCGTCTTCTCTGGAATTCGCGCAAGGTTGGATTCGCTACTGATCGAGCAATGCAAAATCGTGAGCCGCGAAGCCGACCTACTCACACGTATAAGTAACTTTAATACAATCCTCAATCAGCAACTATTTCTATACAGGCAAGCGTGTTTTGCTCATATACCGCACATGAAATCGTTCCGATCTCTCGCGAAGGTGTTCTCCTTCAAGTCATTCTTTCTCTTGTCATCGCTGCTCCTGGCGACTTTTTCCGCATCGACCGCTTATGGGGATACGAGAGGCGAGCAGCTTTATCGCAATTGCACGATCTGCCACGGTCCTGACGGGCAGGGGATTCCTCTCCAGCTTGCTCCGGCCCTGACGAATCTGTCGGAAAAATATTTGGTCGAGCAGCTGAAGAAGTTCAAGACCGGCATGCGCGGCGCTCATCCAGAGGATGTCGCGGGACTTCGAATGCTTCCCATGTCGCAGACAATGGTGACGGAAGAAGACATGCAGGCGGTCGCTAGTCATATCGTTTCTCTCGGATCGTCGCCGATCGAGGCCACCTTGGAAGGTGGAGATCCGGCAAAAGGTCAGGCCTCCTATGCTCTTTGCATGGCCTGTCATGGTCCGGATGGGAAGGGCAACGATCTGTTGAACTCTCCCAGCTTGGTCAACCAGCACGATTGGTATCAGCTGGTCCAGCTCAAGAATTTCAAAACCGGCATTCGCGGCACCAATCCTCAAGACATTGGAGGCGCCCAAATGAGGCCGATGGCGATGATCCTGGTCGACGAGCAAGCGATGAAGGATGTCATAGCCTACATTCAAACCCTTTCCGATTAACCTCGAAAAACTTTCTTTCCTCAATTTTCTCCCATTTATGAGCGACAACGAAATCGATCCGGAAGCGGAAGCCTACGCTTACTCAGTTACACGTAAGATGTTCATTTACACCGCAGGTGGAGCGGTCGCGTTTTCGGCGATCATCGTCCTGCTTTGGTACGTATTTTAAGCCTCATCCTTCTAACCCACCTACTGCTCACCCCCCCTCTATTACACATGTTTGAATTTCTAGACAGATTCATGCCCGGCATTCTCGAGTCGCTACTCCCGAGAGCGTCCGAAGATGCTATTAAAATCGATGTACTCTTCGATGTTATCACGGTTCTGGTCGGGTTTTGGTTTTTCCTGGTCCTCGGGTATTTCTTCTACCTGATCTTCCGCTTCCGCCATAGGCCCGGCCAGCGCGCGGAGTACATTTCCGGCGAGACTCACAAGCAGAAGCAGGCCATCGAGGTGCCGCATTATTTAATTCTCGCGTGTGACGTAGCGATCTTGGTTCCGACCTTTATGGTTTGGTATGATGTGAAAATCGATCTTCCACCTCCGGACGAGGAGGTGCGCATCGTGTCTCAGCAATGGGCGTGGACCTTCCACCATGCCGGAGCGGACGGCGTGCTCGGTACTGGGGACGACATTGTTTCCGTGAACGAGCTCCATCTTAAGAACAACGCGCAGTATACTTACCATCTGGAATCAAACGATGTGATGCACAGCTTTTCCGTTCCCGTTTTCCGGCTGAAGCAGGACTCGGTTCCCGGACGCGTGATCACTGGCCATTTCAAGCCGATCCTTGAGGGCGAGTGGGATATCCAATGCGCGGAAATGTGCGGCGTAGCCCATGGCATCATGGCGGCTCGAGTATTTATCGAAAACGAAGAAGAACACAAAGCGTGGATCGCGGCGAATACGCCGATTGGCAAAAGCGGCGAGTACGTCGCAGAGATCGAAACGACCCAATCAGAAGAAAAGGAGGACCGCGACAATGGCTGAAGTCACTCACGTAGCAACAGGTCACGAAGACCACCACCACGAACAATCATTCTGGAGCAAGTACGTCTTCTCCACCGATCACAAGATGATCGCCATGCAGTACATGTTCACCGGCATGGCGATGGCTATTATCGGCGGCTATTTCGCCTATGTATTCCGCATGCAGCTCGCGTTTCCGGGCGATTCGATTCCTTTCTGGGGCACGCTGTCGCCGGCGGCCTATAACTCGCTTGTCACCAATCATGGCACGATC
>JAJFLS010000202.1 GCA_021772595.1 Opitutales bacterium | reverse complement strand
GAAAACGGACTCACGCCAATTGTCCGACGTGATGCCTCCAAGCGTTTCGATCGCTCCGACCACATTGTCCCGCTCCAGAAGATTCCATGCGATAGCCTCTAAGCGCGTGAACCTGCTTTGGCCATCGACATCGTGGGTGATCCGAACGGCCTGTTCAACAGTCCCGATTCGAGTTCGGGACTGCAATGCGGCGGCGATTGTCTCGTCCAAGTATGAGTAACCGAAACTCCAGTGGTAGCGTTCATGAACGTCGAGCAGTGAAAGCACGACGTATCCAAGTGCCTTGTTTCGATCGTGGGCTCGAACAAGCGGGTGTTCGTCATTGTACGGTATCCGCCGCGCGGTAGCGAATGCTTGGTCTGCGTCACCCAGGAATGCCCAAGTCGTCGCCAATGCTGTGAGTGTATCGCCTAAGTTAAAGGTTAAGGTATCTAGCTTTAACGCCTTCAACAGATTCTCCTCCTCCGTCAGTAGCTGTCTCGCACGCAATACAAGGCCGGCATCCGCCATGGCAATGGCGACCGAGGCCATTGATTGAATGCGATTGAGCTCATCCGAAATCTTCGATGCGGCAGTTTTCGCTCTTTCCGCCACTGCGGCAGCCGCCTGACGGTCATCGCGGGCTGCCACGGCAATCGCGATTGCGACAAGTTCTCGAGTTTTCTGTTCAGCTCGTTTGGTGTCTTCAGCGATAGACTCGGCGAGATTCAGCCCTAGGGGGCCTGTTCCCGCCATGGCGGCTAGGGCATCGGAGCGCAAGACGGGAACACCGATCCCATTGATTCGTCGAACCAGCTGTGCCGCGTCTTCCAGCTTTCTGTCCTTGGCGAACAGAATCGCCGCCTGCGATAAGATTTTATCTGCACGGTGCGAGTACTCGAAGAGGCCGACCAGTTCATGCACACGCGCAGCGTTCCCATTCCTAGCTTCGGCAAGTGCCATCCGTTCGAGAAGGTCATCTCGCGATTTGCCTAGGCGCATGACAATAGGCAGGGCGTCGTCTAGACGGTCCATTCCGATTAACGCGTCGGCGATTGCGGTGAAGGCCTCCCGTCGAAGAGAGTCTTCAAGGCTATCCGCAATCGTTAGAGCATTCTCGAAGTCCCCATGCCGGGCCCAGGATCGCATTACCTCAGTCACGCTCTGCTGTGAATTCGGCCCTGCCGCCCGGAGAGCTAGCTCGTAGACTTGCTCTTTGTTTGTCAGCTTGCCTGTTTCGCCGGAGTCCGCCGCATGAACGAACCCAGCGCTGATACTGGCGAAAACGAATAACGTGGATAGGCGTTTCGCCGTAAGCCTAGTAAGGAATCGCTTTTCGGGAGACCGGGATGTCTGTTTGATCAGCCCAGTGTGGGATGGCAATTTCATCGCTAACAGTATTTGTTGATAGGAAATCCAATTGTTCCGATTCGATTTTGGGGGCAGGTTGAAGGCTACGCATTGAACGCACAAGCACAGACTAACCCCGCACACGTATGTAACAATCGTTGCCGAAGCCTCCCAGAGCCCTAAGCGCTTAAATTTTTGAGGAGGTGATGAATCCATGCTCTTCCCTTCTAGTGTCAGCGACAAGACCCCCTACTCCGAGGGGCTCCTTGTTCCTGTCCTATTCCTGTCGTACTCTGTGCACTCTATCGGATACTCCCAGCATCCCATGACAACACAATAACTAATTGTTCTATAGGGACATATCCGATTTCGACTCCCGCCACCTCACCACTATTCACTGAAAACTCGCTAGATTCATTTAGCAAGTTTTGAGAAAAGGCCAAAGGAATCTAAACGAAAACTCGCAAAATCGGAGTACCCAAACGTACACCATTCTACCGCATTTGCAGATAGCATCGACGGCCCGCAGGTCTGCAAAAACTTCAAAACGCGAACCGAAGTAAAGGAAGCTTTCCAAATAAAGCAGATCAACGGTCGAACTAGCGCTCTCCATACCTGGGCCAAGATCGGCCCGACCGAGTGCAATGATATCTAGGAAGCGGTTAATCGCCTCCACCACGTCAAGAGCGACAAATCGCTCGCCTTCGGCGTTGGATATTAGGGAAGTTCCAACCACTGAAGTTCCCTATTCATCTCGATGAGTCTTTGCTAATCTACTAAGACTAACTGGTTGGCGGACTTTCGTTCGGCGACATCAATCTCAAAATACTGAAATCAAGGGAGTCAAATGAGTGGAATAAGCGAGCAAACGGAATTCGAAACAGATCTTCGTCCCATAAGTAAAAAACCTAGCTATATCGCTTATCAAATAAGCAAGAGCAAGGATGGAGAAAAGACCTTCTGGACGAAGATCGGTGTCGGTTTCTTACACAAAGACGCTGGCGGCCTCAACGTTATCTTAGACTGTCTGCCTGCTGATGGTCGAGTTACGCTTAGAGCTCGTCCGCGATCAGATGAGAGCAATTAGGCCTTGGCTGCGATTATTAGTAACGGGGAAGCCAATACAGGCTTCCCCGTTTTTAGTTAAGGCCGGTTTCTTGGCCCGTGTTTAATTTCAAGCTTTTGCTGCGTCGTTAGCTTGGCTGCGACGGCTTGTTCGAACCCAGGATTCTCTTTGAGCCACTTAGTTACCTGAGGGCCCACTTTCTGCTTTCCCTGGGGACGGATCTTCGAGATTTTCCGATCGATGGATTCTTCTAGACGTTTTTTCATTTCCGGGGATTGAGGTCTCTTTCGTTTTCCATATCCAGATAAGTTTGTATTAGATGATCATTCTGGTCGGGTACCGTTTTTCCGGATACTTGTAGAACTTGCCTTTCAAGATTCGCAACCACCTCATGAGCTTCGACGCTCGACAGGTAGAAAATGATCAGCTCTTCGGGATTTGGAGCGACTCCATCATACTTTCGCGCCAGAAACGCGTGCGATCGCTCGAACGTCTTCTGTATTTCAGAAGGCAGGACCAATTGGGGCAACGTAGTATTTTGCGTCTCCATTTTTTTCGAGTAGTTTGGCGAGTCATTGCTCTCGCGAGTTGAGCTCCAGTTTCGCGGAATTGAAAGCATCTCTAAATTCCGGTTTTTTCATCAACCATGCTTTTAGCTGTTCCGCCAAGTTTACCCCCGCCTTTGTGTCGCTCGGGTAGTGCACACCGGCAATTTCTCTACGCGTGCCAATTCCTTCGCCTAGCTCTTTCAAAATATCAATGCGAGGATCCCCTTCCGTGAACATTTCAGATAGGATCAGTGAATATAGATATCCCTGAGTGGCATGGCCGGATGGATACGAAGCATGCGGAGGGCCATCGATGACAGTTATTAAGCTGCTGTCTATCTGATAAGGACGGGTTCGAGAGAACTTGTGCTTGAAGTAAAGTACCGGAAGGTAGGATTCTCTGGATATCCTGTGGATTAATTGGTTCAGCATCGGGTATTCTGACTGGTCGATATTCAACGCCACAAAGAACTGCTTATAGGGATCGAGGTGTTCCTTTGTGACCTGAATGATGTCCTTCGAACTGCGTTTTTTTGAGATCTTCTTCAAATAGACGATTTCAGATAGCGTCTGCTCCGAATCGTCCTCGGGCGGCGGATCTACCATCAATTCGGATGCGTGGGCCTCGACATAGGCGATCGCTTTCGGAATGTCCTTCAAATAGGAACTGCCCCACCCATCTGCTGGGAAATTGCCGGCACTGCACGTTTCAGCGACTATAGTGGCGGCCAGGATAAAATTGAAATACTTCATGGTTCGAATTGGCTGACCGGGCTCATCTGCCCACCCGGTCAACCTCGTTAATCAGATTCCTAAGGCAGTGTTAGTCGCCGCTTTGCGTCCGAGCCTAATGCGCGCCATCTGCTTTTCTTGTTCAGGCACACGAGTTATCCGTTTCTCGATATCCTGAGCGATTTCAGGATTCTTCTTGAGAAACGCGCCGACGGCTTCGCTCTCCTGAGTCTGACGCTTGGTTTTCTCCGCATTCTTGATCGCGTCCCCGACGACAACGCGACGTATCAAGTGCTCCTTGCTTTCCGTCTTCAAGAAGGCGATC
>JAJFLS010000201.1 GCA_021772595.1 Opitutales bacterium | reverse complement strand
GCGCTTCATCAGGTTAGCCAAAATCTCGCGAGCCGCGGGTTCTTCCTCGCTCGCCTCGCTAGGCGTCCGAATGAAAATCTTCTCGCGGCTCGGCGTACTCTCCGCGCCTTCGGCTTCGAACGGCCCTGTAATTGAAATCTGGAACACTGCCGGCGAAAGACGCGGATGGCGATGATAATTGAAGTGCGCCTCGAATGGCTGCCGTTTGTTCTCAAGAAGCGAATACGGCTTCTTAATAAAGGTGACACCCAAGTTTCGCGGTCCTGCCTTGACGCGGGTTCGGACATTGAGGTGCTGGTCTACCTTCGTGTGGTCTTTGCGACCTTTCGGCGGCTCTACCGTGAAGCGTTCGACGATCGCCCGATC
This sequence comes from Opitutales bacterium, assembly GCA_021772595.1. Lineage (GTDB taxonomy): Bacteria > Verrucomicrobiota > Verrucomicrobiia > Opitutales > Opitutaceae > Pelagisphaera. Next base: position 4,588 of record JAJFLS010000201.1, on the reverse strand, counting down.
AAGCAGGATCTCCATCTCGTGAGCTTCCTTCAATCCCTCAACATGTTCGTTGCGGTCGCGCGTTAGCGTTACCTCTATTTCGTACTCTCCATCCTGCGGAAAGGTGTAGGGCAAAAGTGCTCCTCCGCGCGTACCGATCGGGAGACCTTCGATATGCTTCTCCTGCGTATAGTCCGCGGGCATCCGAATCGTGTCGCCTGTGGGTTTGCTATAAGGCGTGCCTACGGCTAGGCGGCTGATCTTTTGAGAGGCGGAAATGTAGCGGTCGAGCAGGCTCGGCGAAAGCGTGCCCACGGTCACATTGTCGAAGCCGTGGCTTTCCTCGTCCTTCGGAAGCAGAGTCGCTACGTCGATTTGGACGCCGAGGAGGTCGCGGATGGCGTTTTGGTATTCGGTCCGATTCAGACGGCGAAAAGTGTCCACCCGACCCGGCTGCGGATGGGCGGCGGCGTGGGTGTCGAGCGTGCCGACCAGCGAAGCGAGCACCGCCTGATAAGAGGCCTCGTTGGGCCGATCGCGGTCGGGAGGCGGCATCTGGCGAGAGTGGAGGCGGCGGATGACCGTTTCCCAGACTTCAGGATCTTCGGTCGGGTCGCCAAGCGAGATCTCGTCAAGAACGAGGCCGCCCTTCTTCTCGTCGGCGTTGTGGCAATTAGCGCAGTACTGGTCGATGAGAGCGTGCTTGGAAGAAATAACGCGGTCGCGGTCAATGCCTTCGGGCGCGACGGCTGCGAGCTTGGCCTCTAGCCATTCGGCGGCGGAATCGTATTGGGAATCGCTTGGGCGAGGCTCGTCCGGCTCGTCCTCCGGGGGCATCTCGCGTTCGCGCAGCATCCAAGCCACCTCGTCCCAGGTGTCGAGGTGCCGACTCAAGTCATGCTCGATGAGCGCCTCGAGATTCAGCTTCCCCTTTTTCTTTTCCGGATTATGGCAGCCGATGCAGTACTCGTTTAGCACGGACAGTAGCGGACCCTCGATCTCGCCGGATTGTCCCGAGGCCTGACTGGACAAACCAAGAGAAATCACAGCCGTCAGCAAGACGCTCAACAGCTTGTTCAGCAAGGGATTCGCAACTCTAGATTGGCGATGCATTCGATTGGGATGGAAAACGATCGGTTTGGGAAATTTTGCAGGGAGCGAAACTCCTGTCGATTATTCCGCCTCTCAAGCGAAAAATGGACGTGAACGCACAGCAAGAAATCCGCCACTAAGGAGGCAGAATTCCCTGATTGATAAAAGCGCAATCTTAGACAAGCAGTTGCGTTCGGCAACATTGGATTCGTCAGCCAAACCCAGGCCACTTCAATCGGAATCAAAAACGACCTTCCTCACTACCGTCCCGCGTCAAATACTGCTTCGATCTCGTCCACCAGCTTTTGCCGCCGTCGATGCTCGACTCCATGGTCGCTTCGAAGGAATTCTCTTCGATCTTTTCGTGCGTGAATCGGATGATCATTTCTCGCCCGTTTGCTTGTCGTTTGGGTTGCGAGGTGATAACATATGCATCCAAACCGCCTGACAAAATAAACAGATCACCGCGTCCGTCCACTGAAGCTAAATAGAATTTCTCTTCAGCTACATTATAATACAGCCAGCCTTTGCTCGTCGCTCCGGATAGCTCCGTTGTCAATTCGACCACCCGCCGCCCAATTATATATTTCGCTTCCTCGGTGCCTTCCACCGATCTCCTCACGTCCCCATTTCGCGTCAAAATATCTGTCCTGAAATCCCAACGACCAATTATATGATCCAGCCGCTTTTGCGCCTCCTCGGGAATTTCTGAATTCGCTGATTGCGCAAGGATGGCCAGAGACTGAAAAGCGATCGCGATGAAACAGGTGAAAACGATTCTATAAACGCTCATGCCTTTGATCTCTTAAGGATGAATGGCCCGGATGGCGAGCAGGAAACGAGAGGGAATGGTTCCCATTGTATGAGCCTGCTTGCAGGCGATTTCCTTAACCATTACCCAGGGAAACAATCGCTTGCAAGCAGGCTCCTACACTCAGCGAATCATCGACTCTGCATAAGTAATCCCGCAAGCGCGCATAAGCGTCAACTTAGGAGACAATGTAATCATAACAATGCTCGTGCCTCGCTTGATCTCTCGTCTAGACTCGAGGCAGGATCCTCGCTGCGCGAGGGCAGGATTCTTCAGGTCAATGTAAAGACGCCTCTCCAAAGGCCTCGAAGAACAACGTAGCTCCCGGAGATCCCGATGGGCGGAAGCGCATCAAGCTAAGAGCCTCTTTATAATCAATCCTGCCCCTGGTTTGCCAGGGATCCTGCCCACGCGCAGCGTGGATCAAGCGAGGCACGAGCGTTGTTAAACATTCTACTGGGCGTTCATGGCTTTGAAACCTTCTCGACCTTGTGGTTTTCGCGGATTTGAACCCAGCGCCATCCAAATCGGCGAATTGCACCTTAAGTCGTCCCGCAAGCGTAGGACGGCGTGGATTCTTTTGTCGCTATTCCGCTTACGTCGGATTCAGCGCTTTGAGCTGCTCGCTGAGCCAGATCTTGTGTTTCCATCGGCTGTTTTTCGAGGACATATCGATCGCGTAGAGGCTGTCGCCCATGTCGGGCTGCGTCAAATCGAGGATGCGGCAGAGATTGAGCGCGAGCCATTTCTCGATTTTCAGAACCACCATCTTCTTTCGGAGCCGGCCTTGGACGTCGCGGTTGAGCACGGTCGGGATCGTGTTCAGGGTGAGGATTTCGTCGATCGCCGTGTTGGCCATTTTCACGCGCCCCTCCTCGCTGGCGTAAAAGTGGGTCAGAGCAAAGACGGTCTTGCCGGGGTTGACGCGTTTGAGCAATTGGCAGGACTGCACGACCGTCGATCCAGTGCGCACCATGTCGTCGAAAAGCACGATGTCGTGGCCCACGATGTCTTCGAGCTTGGTCTCGCTTTCCGGGTGGATCGTGATCTCGACCTTGCGCTCGCTTATCCGCTCCTTGTCCAAAAGTACGAACTTCGCCTTCTTGAGCCCGAGCCGGCTGAACATCTCCTTCACGAATTCCCGGGCGCCTTTATCCGGAGCGCACAATACAAGCCCCTCCCCCTCTTCTCCGTACTCCACGATGTTGGAGTTCAGAAGGTAGTCCACGTAGAGGCCGTAGGGGATCAGATTGTAGAAATTCCCTTCGAAAACCTCGCTGAACATGGTCTGCACGGAGTGAGAATGATTGTGCACAGTGAGCACTCGATCGACCCCCGCGAGCTTCAGCATTTGAGCGTAGAGCTTTGCCGTGAACAGTTGGCCGTCGAACTTCTTGAGGTCCTTCTCAGCGCGTTCCACGAGGGTCTCCCCCAGATCCTGCCGAGGACCGCGATCCTGAGCGCTGTAGTAGAGATCGGGTTCGACGAGGATGACCTCCGCCGCGCCGTTTTCCTTGGCCGCTCGGGCGATCATCAAGGTGCGCATGGCCAGGCTCTGACGGCTCAACACTAAACTGCTCGTGCTGACAATGATGATACTTTTGCCGCGGAGCTTATTGCCGATTTCCTTGAAGTCCTGCTCGTCCGAAATGAACCTCGGACAGAATTCCGAGTTCGCGAAGCGCTTCATGCTTATGAGGTCCGCGACGTCTTCGCTTTGACCCATGGCAAACGCCACATCGATAGCGAATGGGTCGTCCGAGGAGTTTCCTACGACAATGTATTTCGGTTCGGGCATATCAGAAAATCAGCTATTCTCAGAATCCACCCAATCAGGAGGATCGCGGGGACTCGAATGGAAAATCAAGCAACCGAATCAAAAAGGGCGAGCTTTATAATGTAAAAATCGCCGCTCCGCTTTCACCCGCGTGAAAATGCGTAATTGCCTATCCGCCTGACCTCCGGATGATTGCCGTCATGAGAATTTTCGGACTTACCCCAAGCAGCGTCCTCGAACGCTCGAAACCCGCCGACATCAAACCGCAACCCACTCTCGCCTTCTCGATGCTCTACGGTAGCGCGAGCTTCGGTGCTGTCAGCGTACTCGCCTACGCAATCTGGGCGTTCCGTCTCATTCCCGGAATCGCCGCAATGTACGCAGCGATCGCTCTGATCTACATCGGCCTTTCCGGATTGGCGCTGAGCCGACTCGCAAGCGCTCCCGGAATTCGCCTGAAATTTTCGCTCCTTTTCGCGACGGCCTTCTTTTGCTACGCGATCCTCTGGTGCTTGTTCTGGTTTTGGCTGAAAAGCAAATACCACGGCGACCTCTACGGATCCGCGCTCGGGCTCGCCGCGATGGTGTTTCTCTTTCAACGCGCCTTTGGTGTGCGAAACGGTTTCCTAAGCGCCTTCGCGATCCTCTTCACATTTCATACGCTCGGCTACTACATCGGCGGAGAACTTTACGCGCTCTCCGGAGGCGCCACAGGCCGACTGCTATGGGGCGCCGCCCACGGCCTCGGCTTCGGAGCCGGACTCGGCAACCTCATGCACGCCTGCCAGGCTCCGCTGAGAGATGCTATTGGGAAACTCGGGACGTCGGGCTAGCTAACAGGTAGGGACTGATCCCGCATGCGGGACGATCCGCAGTGCCTAAGCAAGACTCAACCAACGCGGCACGCCGGGACGTCGTTGCCCTACCTT
>JAJFLS010000021.1 GCA_021772595.1 Opitutales bacterium | reverse complement strand
TATAGTATCTCGCCAAGCACAGTGGCAGGAATAATGAGATGCTCTGAGCGGCGCACCGCAGCTCCTATATGGGAGTCGCCACGCATCAATGCCGAATACGCATTGGTATCCAAAACCAATTTTATCGCCACAATTCCTCGTCCACTGACTCGAACGCCTCCTCTATGTTTTTGTCGAACGCCTCCGATTCCGACTTTCCCCACGAACCAAAAAACGCGTCCAGACCATCTCCAATCCCATTGACAACAGGCTCGTCGCCCAACCCCGCTCCCTTCTTCATCAGGTAAACCGCAGCCTTGTTCATCGACCAGCCACGGCGCCTAGCCAATGTCTTCATTTTTCGCTCCAGCTCGACCGGGAAATTTCGAATCGTTAGTTGAGTCATAATGCCTTAACTTATGACTCACAATGGAAATGTCAATCTCCTTATCATCCCTAACACATCCCATGGCTTAGCGAATTCCTGTTCCTGCAACGCAGGATCCTGTTCGCGGTAGCGATCCAGTGAGCGATGTTAAGATTTCACCTTCTCCGCGTCCATTTGCGCTTCTCCACAGGCGGGAAGAAGAAGGTTTTTAGACAAAAGGAGTTTAGCGCGATTCAACCCAATACGTTTGCCTTAACTTTTACTACTACTGAATCTCCCGACGCAGAGCCATTTCCGCTAGTTCGGGTTCGGATTCGGGCACTGACTCTTTCTTTCCCTTTGCAATCGTATTCATTTCTTCCAGTACTACGAATACGACGGGTACCAGGATCAGCACTACGAGGGATGACGCCAGCGTTCCGAGGCCTAGGGAGATGGCCATGGGGACGAGAAAGAGGGCTTGCTCGTTGGTTTCGAATATCATGGGACCAAGTCCCAGAAATGTGGTTACGGCGGTCAGGAAGATGGGGCGGAAGCGGCGTTGAGCCGCCTGGACAATCGCCTCGTTCGCATTCAAACCTCTCAGCATATAGCGATTGCGGGTCATCGCTAGGACGAAGCCGCTGTTCACCACCATCCCGCAGAGGGCGATCATCCCGAGCACGCTGTAGATGCTAAGATCGAAACCGAGAACGATATGACCCAAGACAGCCCCAGCCAATCCCCAGGGAATCGTCAGCAGCACGATGGCCGATTGGGAATAGCTTCGCAGGAACGAGGCCATTATCGCGAATATGGCGAACAAGGATGCGGTCAAGCCGATGCTCAGGCTACTGGTCGCTTCACGCTGATCGCGTTGTTCGCCTTCGAAAGTGTACCGTAACCCCGGATACATTCTCAAGAGTTCGGGCAGCTCTTTCTTTTCCATCGCGGAAAGCACCTTGTTTCCGTTGGTGACAGCCGCCACCACGTTGGCGGTCACATTGACCACGCGGCCGCCGTCAACCCGATCGATGCGCACGGGGGCGGTGGTCTCGATAATTTCCGCGGCCTGGTTAATGGGGATCTCTGCGCCGTTGGCTCCTTTTATTAAAAGCCCTTCCAGAGCGCTCAAGGATTTCCGGTCTTCTTCCGGCAAGCGCACCATGACGCGAAGCTCTTCGCGTTCGCGCGGCTGGCGCAGCGCCTCCGCTCCGTAAAAGGCGTTGCGGATCTGTTGCCCGAGGTCGCGGGCGGTGATCCCGAGCGCTTGCCCGGCGGGCTTTATCTCGAAACTGATTTGCGGCATCTCCTTACCGAATCCCTTGCGAATATCCGCAACTCCGGGGTAGCGGGCCAACATGTCGCCGAGCTCTTCGGAAGCCTGACGCAGCGTGCTCACATCAGGATGGGCGAGTTGTATATAAATAGCCGCCTCGCCGCCAGGACCGACCAGGTAGTCGAAAAACAAGGACTCCATGTCAGGAATCTCAGGAACTTCTTTTCGCCAAAGATCCACGAATTCCGCGCCAGTAATCTTGCGTTGGCTCTGCGGCACAAGCTTTATCGCCACACGCGCTCCGTTGGTGTTTCGGCTCGCGACGGAAACGTTGTAATTGCGCACTATTCCGTCTTCATTGATCTCCGCCAGAGCGCGTTTCGCCGCTGCTTCGACGATAAAAACCACTTCGCGCGTTCGAGCTACGGGAGTGCCGCTCGGCATTTCGATTTCGCCCTGAATATAGTCGTTCTCGATCGTGGGATTGAAAGTGAAGTTGACGCGCCCGCTGAACGTATAAGCGATGAGCACGAGCAGAAAGGAACTGAATAACGCAATCGTAATATAGCGAAACCGTATGGATACATCCAATACCGGTTTGTAAAATCGCTCCATCGCCGCGTCCAATTTCAGGCGAAGTCTCGTCTGAGCTTGGTCGAATCGGGAAAAGAGCGACTTCTTATGCGGATGCTTGCGAGCGAATGCCAAGTGGGAAGGCAGAATGAGAAGCACCTCGACCAATGATACGGTAAAGACCGCAATGATCACCGCAGGAAGCACGTGCAAAAAGCGTCCGCTCTCCCCCGGTATGAAAAACAACGGCAGAAATGCGATGATGTTCGTGCTAACCGCGAACACGACCGGAATGGTCATCTCCTTCACCCCCGCTACCGCCGCGTCCATTCGCGACATGCCTTGGGTTATCTTATGGAAAATATCCTCGCCCACCACGACCGCGTCGTCGACCACGATCCCGAGAGTCACGATAAACCCGAAAACGGAGATCATGTTCACGCTCGCATCCATCAACGGCAGTAAAATCAGTGAACCGAGGATCGACACCGGAATACCGATCGCAGTCCAGAACGCGACTCGCAGCTCAAGCAAAAGCCCCAGCGCCAGCAGCACCAAGATCAGGCCGATCGTGCCGTTGTACCTGAGTAAATCGATACGCTCCCGGTAGTCCTCCGTACGATCGTAGCGGACCTCGACCAAAACCGATGGCGGGAGCGTCGGACCGATCTGTTCGATGTAGCGCTTCACCGCAGCCGCGACTTTGATAGGCGGCTGATTTTCGGAAGCGGAAACGGACAGCGTAACCGCCTTCTTTCCGTTATAATACGACTCCCGCTTGGTCTCCTCGAAACCGTCCTCGATCGTTGCGATATCCTTCAGCTTGATCTCCGCTCCGGTATTGCTGCTCTTGATCGGAACTTCCGCGAATTCGCTTCCGAAATAGCGACGCTCCGTCGTCTTCAAAAGAATGTCGCCACCGGTCGTCTTCATCGTCCCCGCTGGAACGTCTTGGGCCGACTGGTCGATCGACCGAGCGATTTCGCCCAAGGTCAAATCGAGCGAACGCAACTGCGTTTGCGGCACTTCGACTAGAATTTCCGGGCGCCGCACTCCCAGCACATCGACCAGCGAAATTTCCGGCTGGGCCAGCAATCCGTCTTCCACTTGATGCGCCAATTGGGCCAAGGTACGCTCGTCGACGTCGCCACCCACCGCCACGTAATTGACTCCACGTCGACGGCTCGTTCCGAGGGAAACCACCGGAGGCTCGATCTCGTCGGGGAACAGGCTGATTCGCGCGACAGCGGCCGTGACTTCCTGCAAGGCGCGATTGCGATCGAAACTCGGCATAATCTCGACGGAAACTGACGCTCTCCCCTCCGACGCGGTGGACTCGATCCGCCGCGTAAGCTCCAAGCCCCTCAACTCCGATTCGATCGGCAAGATGATCGACTGCTCCACTTCATCCGGGCTCGCGCCCCGGTACTGCATATCCACCTCGACCGTATCGATTTGGAAAAGCGGATAGATTTCCTGGCGAATATTTCCAGCGACAACCAAGCCGACAACAACCACCGCGATCATCAGCAAATTCGCGGCTACATGGTTGCGGGCGAACCAGGTGATAATCCCGGTCGCGGAAGAAGTGTCGTTGTACGGGTTACGTTCCATATGAAGATCCTTCCTATTGAGTTCCTGCAACCAGTTCGGGGTAGGCGGTTGAAGGTTGAGGCGCCACCTTCATTCCGGGAAGCGCTACTCGCAAATCACTTACAACCAATTCCTCGCCTTTTTCCAGACTATTCGAAATCAACACGGTCTCTTTCTCGAGCCAGAGAATGTCCGCCTGAATGATTTTCAGCAAACCGTCCGCTCCCACGACCCATATCTGATTCCCCTCGTGCAAGGCCTCGCGTGGAATCCTAAGCGTGTCTTCCAAATGGCCCGCGTCAATTTTCACTTCGACATAGCTTCCCAAAAGCAAGGGCAGCTTGCGATCCGACTTTTTGTCGAGCCCGAGCGGGTCCTCGACCGAAACCACCATCCGAGCCATCCGGCCAAGAGGATCCAAATCACTCAGCAAACGGATCACCTTGCCCTTCCATTCAGTCGACTCGCCATCGCCTGTATCCAGAATCACACTCGCTTCCGCGCCGGGCTTGTCGCCATCGGGAAACTGAATCCATTTCAATTGGGAAAACGGCATCGTCACCTGTATCCAGAATTCGTCGGTACCCACCAATTCGCAAATCGTCGCGCTCGGACTCAACAACTGCCCCACCTCGACCGACTCCTCGACAACCATCGCGTTGAAAGGCGCTTTAATCACGGTGCGGGAAATCTGGAGTTCGGCTATCTCGATATTGTTTGCAGCCTTGTCCATGAGAGCCTCCGCGCGCCGAAGATGCGGCTCCCGCAAAACCAGGGAACGGTTAACTTCTTCGAGGTCCAAGTCCGACTGCAGCTCGTTCCATTCTCGTTGGGCGATGACCTGCCGTCCGCTTTCCACCTCGCGCTCGAAACGGGCTTGCTCTAAGTTCGTCCGCTCTTCGGCGAGGGCCAACTCGTAGTCTTTCGCATCGATGCGCACCAGCTCGTCTCCCTCTTTCACACGCCCGCCAATGGTTATCGCATCGCTCTGACGTATCACCTGGCCCGATACCTGCGGCTTAATGACGACCTTGCGCGACGGAATTACGCTGCCGAACGCGCTGACCGAGACCGCGCACGTCTGCGAATCGAGCGAAAGGGTTTGCACGATTTTCGCCGAACTGGACTTCTCTTCAGGCGTCGTTTCCGGGCCAGTCCGCATCAATACATAGCTCACCCCGCCTCCAAGGACGAGGATCAAGACGATGATACCAAAGGTGCCGAAAAAAGATTTCTTATTCATTCAATGAGGAAAGTAGAGCGTGTGTGATAGAGGTTACTTGGAGACTGTTTAATAAGTCTGGAGCGTACATCTTCCGAATGTAGGGGCTCTGCTTGCGGAGACCGCGTAGGAAGAGTTCTACCTTCTTCTGCGGTCGCCGCAAGCGACGCCCTTACCGATTTTCCATTTATTAAACACTCCCTATCAACGGCGCGGCCAGCGGCCATTCTCGGCTGCTTAGGGATAAGCAGCCCTACCATTGGAAAAAACAACTTGCGGGAAAATATAGTCACCTGTTTGCGAAAGCGGAAGTATCTGGACTAAGAATGGGACCTCCCAGCGCGCGATGAAGAGCGACGCGGGAGCTTAGCACATCTTTGCGGACGCTTACCACATCTCTTTCAAGGACCTGCACAATGTTCAATGAAGTGAAAACCGGCAAGTAATCCGTCAGGCCCTGGCTAAACCGATTTCGAGACTCGTCCAACAATCGCTGCGCAGTTTGAAGCTGCTGCTCCACAAGCACTAGCTGTTCTTCGAGTTTGCGCCCCAGCAGAAGTGCCGACTCTACCTCAACCAAGGCCGACAAAAATTGATCGGCATAACCCGCCAGCGCCTCCTCCAAAGCCGCCTTTCGCCGCCGAACTTCCGCGCGACGATCGCCGGCCGCGAACAAGGGAGCCGTTAAATCCGCGAATGCGGTTGATATAGCGTCCCCTAATTCCGGGTCGCCTCTCCAATTCACTCCGCCGCCGATTCGAAGCGTGGGGAATTGCTCTGCCACCGCCACGCCCACTTCGGAATCGATCGCCAACACGCGTTGCCGCGCCGATCGCAAATCGGGCCGACGCTGAAGCAGCGCAGCCGGCACGCCAACCTCCGGAAGCGGCGGCAGTCCCGAGAGCTCTGAATCCAGAATCTCACTACCCGTTCCCGGAACCAGCCCAAGCAACGCGTCCAGCGTATATTGCGATTGACCGATTCTCGCTTCGACCTCTGGCACGCGCGCCTTGGTCTCATCGAGCCGTTCTCGCTGTTGCAGCACATCTACGATTGAGGATTGCCCCTGGCCAAATCGAAGTGTCGTCAATTTCAGCAACGACTCGTTTATCTCGATCTGCTCCTGGACGACTTCGAGCTGACGGCGCTGTTCCTTGATTTCGAAATAGCGCTCGGCGATCGCGCTCGACAACAGCAACCGCGCGTCCAGCCAATCTTGAATCGTCGCCTTCTCCTGAAACACGCGAGCCTTACGAGCCGAGGACAGCCGTCCAAAAAAATCTAGCTCCCAGCGAAGCAGAGCTCCAAGCCGAGTCGTTTCCTCGCGGTCTTGATTCACCGGCGGACTCGTCACGTCATCCCACTCCAAATCATAGCTGGCATCGAGATCGACCGTCGGGAAAAGTCGCGCCCCCGCCTGGCGGGACAAGGCGCGCGCCTCCTTTATACGCGCGGCAAACACCTGGAGATCGAAATTTGAATCCAGCCCCTTTTCGATGAGCCCATCCAGAACCGGATCGCCAAACGATTCCCACCAAACGCCGTTCCAATAATCATCATCCGCCACGCCCGCGGAATACTCCTCGAACGACGGCTGAATCTGAACCGCTGGCACAGCCTTCTTTTCCTTCACTCGATGCCACGCGCATCCGCCAAATGCGATGAGCGAAGCCAGGGCAAGAATTCGAGTTACGCCGATACGCCGACTCCAAGTTTCGGGGCGAGTCGGAGAAGGTGCAGGACGGTAATCCAAGTGCGGGGGCATTCACTCTCCAGAACACGGCGAAACCAACAACCGTCAAGGTAATTGGACAAGCCCAAGACAGGAGCGACACCTCTTATTCCCGATCCAAAACTTCGAGCGGCAAGAGATACCATCAACTCAGCGACCGTTTAAATTACAACGTTGTAATTTAAACGGTCCGATTACTCTCTCATTTGCAGGGGCCTGTCCTTGACCCCGACCTGTCGGCGGCTTGGAGGCGATCATCCCACAGGTTTACGAATCAAATCGCCTGCAAGCAGGCTCCTATATTTGGAATCGCCGACTCGATTCAATAGCAATCCAGCCGCGAGCCGAGCCGGACGTATAGGCGGTTGTGAGCAACGGCGGGGGTGGCATCGCTCCAGGTCAAGTCTTCCGGAGGATTGAGGTTCGAAGTCTTGAGCAGATTGAACGTATCGCCCGCCTCGACTACCCACATCTCCCCTATTCGCGACAAGCAGTAGAGCTTGCCATCGATCAAGAGCGGCGACGCATAAAAATTGGCGGGCAGCCTCCCGCTCCAACGCTCGTTTCCCAAACGTGCATCCAATGCGGCCAGCGTTCCTCCGTCTTCTAGTGCGAAAACCGTCTTCCCATCCGAAACCGGCGTCGGGACATACGGAGTGCGGCGCTCCATCGCCCAGACTATCTCCGCCTCGGAAACCAGTTTCCCATCCTCATATTTGGGCGGCTGCACAGTAAAATAAACCCCGTTCTTGCATCCGACCGCGATGAGTTCCTCGCCCGAGGACTCGTCCTCGTAAACCACGAAAGGCGACACGATCGTCCGCGCATCGAAAACGCCCGGCAAAATCCAGTTCCGCTTTCCCGTCTCGAAATCCAGACCCGCAACTCCGAGAGCTTCGCCGGCGATGACGACTTCTTTCGCCCCGGCTTTCCCGCCCTTCAAATCTCTCACCAGAGGCGCGAGATAGGAGGATTGTCCGCCCGGAGGGCACGGCGATTGCCAGATTAGCTCTCCATCCTCGAGATTGTACGCTCCTACGAAGCCGCCGGCTTGGTGGATGTGATTAATGAAGATCCGCCCATCGCTAACCACAGGAGCGATGCTAGGGCCATGCTGTCCATCGAAAGCGCCGATCGCCTGCGTCCAGACATCCTCGCCCTCGTGCGTGTACGCGGAGAGCATCGCCTGCTCGCGATTCGCGTCGTACCAACAGAATAGCACAAGCCCTTCGGTCACGCAGGGAGTCCCGGCAGCGGTGTTGTTAAATTGATGCAAGTGGTAGGATCCAACCTCAACGCTCCTAGCCCAGCGCTTCGCTCCGCTTTTCGCGTCAATGCAAACCAACTCGACACGGCCCTCGCCGCGAATCTCCCCGGTCACGAAAACCCGTTCGCCCCAAACCACCGGCGAGCTGCTCCCCGGACCCGGCAAATCCGCCGACCATCGCAGCGTCTCCCTTCCGAGATTCACCGGAACGCGTTGCCCGCTCGCCATCGCG
>JAJFLS010000003.1 GCA_021772595.1 Opitutales bacterium | reverse complement strand
CTTCCCGACGTAGGGATGCTCAGGCTCCGAGGCGAGAATGGTGCGATAGCCCCGCAAATGGCTCGGATCTTCCTTCGAATAAAACTCAAGCCGATTGAGATCCTCCAAGTCCCATCTAAGCGCTCCTTGACTTCCGAAAATTTCAAACTGGTTGGCATTGCGTTGACCCGTTGCGAAGCGTGTTGCCTCAAAGGATCCTAAGGCGCCGCAGTCGAAGTTCACCAGCATCTGCGACGCGTCATCCACATCGACGGTATCCATCGTGCTACTACCTGGTTCGATGGGGCGTTCGTTGATAAAGGTGCGCTTCTGGCAATAGACGGATTCAATGTTGCCGACCAGGAAATGGGCCAGGTCAACACTGTGGGAATTCAAGTCCCCATGAGGTCCGTAACCCGCGTGCTCCTTCTTCATCTTCCAGCCGATCGGCGCTTCCGGATCCACCAGCCAATCCTGCAGATAGGCGCCACGCCAATGACGAATTTCACCGATTCGTCCTTCTTCTATGATTCGCTTCGCCAGCGAAACGGCGGGACTGCGTCGATAATTGTAGTTTACGTAATGGTGAACATTGGCTTTTTCAGCTTCACGGACCATGTCCTCGGCCGCTTGCGCAGTTAGAGCCATCGGCTTTTCGCAGAAGATATGCTTTCCGCATTTCGCGGCGGCAATGGCTACTTCGGGTTGCAAGGACTGCGGTAGTGACAAATCAACTACATCGACATCCTCCCTCTCTACAACGGTCCGCCAGTCGGTCGAAAATTCTTCGAAGCCCCACCTTCGCGCGAACGCTTCGGTCTTGGCGGAGTCGCGTCCGCAGACCACTTTCAGGATTGGTTCCAACTCCGGTTCGAAAAAGGGTACAACCTGCCTCCAGGCATTTGCATGGGCGCGGCCCATGAACTCGGTTCCAATCAGAGCAATTCGTATTTTTTTCTTCGTCATGTTACGCGCGAATGGCGCCGCTCCGAGCTAGACGTTTCCTTTTTTCATTTCCTCGACGGCGTGGTTTGCCGCGCGAGCGGTGAAAGCCATGTAGGTCAGGGAGGGATTCTGCGTGGAGGTGGAGGTCATACAGGCCCCGTCTGTAACAAATACATTCTTACAGGCGTGCAGTTGGTTCCATTTGTTCAGGAGGGAAGTCTTGGGGTCCTTGCCCATGCGCACCCCACCCATCTCATGAATATCGATTCCGGGGGCCTGGCGCTTTTGGGTGGTTTTGATGTTCTTGAAGCCGGCGGCGGCAAACATCTCTGAAAGCTGCTCCAGCGAATCGACTTCCATCTTTCGATCATTCTCGTCGAAATCGATATCGATCTTGAGAAGCGGCATTCCCCAGCTATCCGTTTTCTTAGTATCCAGGCTCACCGCGTTGCTTTCCTTGGGAATCGTTTCGCCCATCATGTGAGCCCCCACCTGCCAACCGCCCAACTTCGGATTTAGAAGGCTTTCCTTGAGATCCGAGCCTATGCCGGAGCGGTTGCTGGACATATTTCGCTTGGCCGAAAAGCCAGTCGCGTATCCCCTCAGGAAATCAGTTTCCTGCCGGAACATATTTCGGAATCGTGGGATGTAAGTAGATCCCGGACGGCCGCCGAAGGTGGCAAACTCACGCAAGCCGTCGAACTCCGCCCGAATCTTTGTATTGTAGTTATGAAAGGCTACAAATTTTCCCATCAATCCGTTGTCGTTCCCCAAACCAATCGGGAAGCGGCTTGATATTGAATTCAGCAGAATGAGATTGGTGTTAATCGCGGAGGCGTTTACGAAAATGATTTTCGCATAATATTCGGTTACTTCCTTGCTCTGGCTGTCAATGACCCGCACCCCGGTCGCTTTTTCCTGCTTTTCATCGTAGATAACGGAATGGACCACCGAATGGGGCCGCAGGGTCAGCTTTCCGGTTTTCTCCGCCCAGGGCAAGGTGGAGGAATTGCTGCTGAAATAGCCGCCCAACGGGCAGCCGCGCTTACAGAGTCGTCGGCTCAGGCATTGAGAGCGGCCTTGGGCGAGCTGCGTTGGCGTCGATTTTGTCAAATTGGCAAAGCGAGAAGCAATTAGATGCCGCCCTTCGAATCGCTCGCTCAACACCCCCTTAAAATGGTCCTCAACGGCATTGAGTGGATTCGGAGGCAGGAACTCCCCGTCGGGCAATTCAGCGAGTCCGTCTTGGTTTCCGGAAATCCCGGCGAACGATTCAACATGACTATACCAGGGAGCGATGTCCTCGTAGCGAATCGGCCAGTCGACCGCGAAGCCATCGCGGGCCGGGCCTTCGAAATCGTATTGGCTCCAGCGCTGCGTTTGCCGGGCCCAAAGGAGCGACCTTCCGCCCACCTGGTAACCGCGAATCCAGTCGAAGGGCTTTTTCTGAATGTAGGGATGCTCGTTGTCTTTGACGAAGAAATGGTCCGTATCCTCTTGCCACGCACCCGCTCGGCTGAGAATCGGATTGGCCTCCCGTGTGGCGTGAGGGATCTCACCGCGGTGTTCAAACTCGTAGGGCATTTTATTGGCCGTCGGATAATCCACGATGTGCTTCACATCGCGACCCCGCTCGAGAACCAGGGTCTTAAGCCCTTTCTCCGTCAGCTCCTTAGCCGCCCAGCCACCGCTGATTCCGGAACCGATGACAATGGCATCATAGCTTCGTTGCTTAACGCTGTCTATATTCGTGTTAGCCATCAAATTTTCCCTCCCAATTTGCTTGCAGGATAATAAC
>JAJFLS010000200.1 GCA_021772595.1 Opitutales bacterium | reverse complement strand
CGCCGAGGACGAGGAGTCGTAGTGGAGAAAAAAGGGGGGGAGAGCGATCATGGGATTTTGGGCAAACGCATGGGCGGCAGTTTGCCGTAAGTCATTGATCGCCACAACCACTCGCAGGGTCCAAAACGAAAACGATTAATCCACCAACGGCTCACGATCACCTGTAGAGAAAATACCAGCAGTACTATAATAAGTCCTTCAAATGGCATGAGTATGTTGTAGAGTCCGAACCCCCAGGGCCGAAAGACTACCGCAGATACGAAACAGGTAATTAAATAATTCGTCAGCGCGAAACGGCCAAGGGTCGCAAGGTGAGCAAGCCATCGCTGCCAGGCTTGGCGCTTCATAAGCAGCGTGATGGTGGCTGCGTAACCAAGCCCTAGCGCAACCGCCCCGTTCGGCCAATTTGCCAGGTCCTGGATGATCTTGTGCTCCAATTCACCCGGAGCGCCCACCCCAAAGTTTTGCATGAGAACGAAAATCAGAGCTCCGGCCAGACCGATCCCTAACAACCACGGGAGGGCTTTTTTTGCAATATGGTTGCGAGTCTCGACGTCTCTGATTGCACCGCGTCTGCCCAGGTAGAGCCCGAGCAACATGTATCCCAGCAAGCCCGCGTTATCGAGGTAGTATCGCCAATTGCTGAAGGCTTTCCAAACGCGAGAAAGGCGAGCCTGCGAGAATTCGACAAATGTACCGCTTGCCCGGATACGCTCTCTTTCCAGCTTCAGCTCCATTTCCCCAGGATCTTCGGGTCGCACCACTTCGACAACGGGCACCCCTTGGACTGCAGCGAAAGCTTCGAGGTCAAGGTGTTCCTGATAGATAGAATAGCAGTCAACCAGATTGGCGAACGCAATCACGACAATAGCAGCTGTCAGGATTGCTTGAGGCGTGCGTTTGTAGAACAACAGCATAAACACTCCGATAACTGCATAATCCAGCAATATCCCCGCAGGTAAATTTAGCGCCATGGCGGTAAGACCGATCAGCAACAATCCCGCGGCACGGCGGATATAGGTCAGCGCAAAACTTGCCCCATGCCCCTTAGCTCGCTCGTATTGCATGTAGAAGCCAACTCCGAATAGAAACGAAAAAATCAAAATGAATTTCCCGTTGGCGAACATATCTACGAACACGACGGACATGAAGTCGGCAAATGCCAAATCCATCTCATAGAATGAGTCCGTCCGATCAGCGTCTACGGTCATATTGACGGTGAACATGCCCAATATGGCGAATCCCCGAAGCACGTCCAAAAACTGGATACGTTCTTTAGGTGCCGTTGGAATCATGCGCATGAGGTTTGGAATTTCTTATATCTAGATAAGAGCACAGGAGATTTATCGGTCTTTTTAATTGCACTAAGTCCTTGTCCAGAAACCCATCCGGCGAAAGCTCGAATGCCCAAGCGATGATCAAGGTAATCGGAAAGCCAAGGATCACTATAACGATGAACGCTCAATAACCACTGCGGAATCCCGAGGTTCGGAAATACAATCGTCCCCACCTGCATAACAATCCAGCCGACAATTGTATAAACCGCCGCCACCCACATGACCTTGCGGCACTTGAGCTCCGCCCAGAAATCGGCGAGGCTAGAAGAAGGTTTGTTGGAATCTGGCGGTGACGATTTGGGCAAAGTTGTGCGGGTGTTTCGTTAGTCGATTCCTCGGACGTTAACCGAACTGTTTGATTAAGAAATAAACAATTCCTCCAAGAGCTAAAGCACTGAAGGCAAGCAGTCCATACGCGATTCGGGTCATCTTGTTTAGGAAATTTTGAAACTCCTTGGTGTCATTTACATTCGGAAAATCTATGTCAGGAACAGGTTTCTCGAGAAAGGAGCAGAGTGGCTCCCAGCCTTGATCCACAGAGTAGACCAGCAGTTTCTGCTCGGGTACCTCGGCGGTTACTTGTTCGATATGCTGGTTGTAACGGGTTATCGCTTTCTCGCGATCCACCATCGTTCCTTGATGTGAGCGGTGCCAAATCAGCTTGCGGCACATCTGTTTCATCTTGCGCATTTTGGGGATGAAAAAGGCCAATATCTTAAAGTGCCATAGGGTCTCGGTTTTAAAGATCGTATTGATCGTGCTTTTGTACCAAGCCTCGGGCCCTCGCGGGTGCAGAGTCAGGATAACTTTCGCTTCAGGGAAGCGTTCGACTAGCTCCCGCCAGACGCAACAGGCCGGATTGTCCACAGTCGCGTCGTAGTACTCGAACACCTCGCTCCATTCGTGTTGCAACCCTTCCTCAGCATGCGCCACCCGGTGCCAAAAATCCAAATGATCTTTATTCGCCTTGTTTTCCAACACTTCGAACATGTGATAACAGTTATACCCCAGTTCGTTGAGCGCCGTATAAGTCGATAAGGTTCCGGTACGTCCAAAGCCAACTCCTATAATTTTCATATAATCTTTTCTCAGTGATTAATTAAACTGTTTTCCCCCCAGGCCAGAGTTGGCTTGAGGTCGTTCTCCATGGGGGAAACGGGCAAGAAGGGCATGTTAGGGGTAGGTTGCTTATTAGAGGTTTCCCCCAAAGACTCAAGCTTGGATGTCCTGCCAGTTCCGGAAGAGCATCTAGCCGCGGATCTCCCGCAGCCAATCGAAGATGAAGCAGTGGTTGAGCTCCCGGTTGAGGAAAAGAGGACCTTCCATTTCGCTAGCAGCCTCCAGCGTTTCGATAGCTTTGTCGTGGTCGCCCAATACTAAGTAGGCGATGGCGATATGCATTTCACATTGCTGCTTACGTGCGCATTTCCAATTGTTTGTGCTGGTCTGCTCACGTATCCTGGCAATTAATGAGCCGATAGGTCTCCGCTCGCCTTTCAGAGCCTGACGCAGTTTGGGCAATTCGATCGGATTAGGTTCAGGGTAAGCTGATTGACCTTTCACCGGCTTGACTTGGTTTCTCATAAACGCCATCCTGTGGTTCTCCAATCACCCCCCCCAACCCCAATCACAGAAGGAAACGAGTATGGCGCAAGGCGAAGAATTCGACGTTTGTGTAATCGGCACCGGCGCAGGGGGAGGGGTTATGATTCAGGAGCTCACTGCGGCAGGATTTAAAGTAGTCGCACTCGAGCGGGGGCCGAAGCTTGAGTTGTCGCAGTTCATGAGTGACGACGAACTCTCGGTCGTGATTCGAGATGAACTGTTCTCGCCTGGGCAGCTGGAGACTTGGCGGCCCGACAAGGTTTCTGACACCCAGCAAGGTCGCTTCAACATGATTGCCTACTGCGTGGGAGGCACGATCACACATTGGGCCGGCTGGTCGTGGCGCTTTCGGCCCGATGAGTTTAAAGTGCTCTCTACGGAAGGTCCAGTCGCTGGAGCCAGCCTGGCCGATTGGCCGGTAGACTACGATGAAATGGAGCCCTGGTACCAGCATGCTGAGTGGGAATTGGGTGTCTCGGGCGATGGCGGCTCGAATCCCCATGAAGGGCCGCGAAAGAAGGGCTATCCGAACCCACCTCACCCGTCCCGTTCATCCACCAAATACGTCGAACGCGCAGCCAAGAAGCTTGGCTATACGCCCTTTCCTCTGCCTATGAGCATCAATTCACAGCCATACGGAGGACGCCCTGCCTGTATACAGGGAGGAGCATGCCAGCAATATGGCTGCCCCATCAACGCCAAGGGCACGACCTATGCTATCCACATACCTAAGGCCCTGGCCACGGGGAAGCTCGATCTACGATCCAATGCGCGT
>JAJFLS010000199.1 GCA_021772595.1 Opitutales bacterium | reverse complement strand
TACTACGAACCCGCTGGATCCACACTTGAAACTCCCGGAATCGCGAAAGGCTACCAACCATATCAAGGCGGCCATTTTCTTAGCTATGACTTGAAAACTGGGGAATTCAAGGACCTGGGAAAAGCGCCTGTGGAAGAAGGCATCGTTACGATGAACATGGATAGAGACCGAAAGCGACTGTACGGGTTAACTTGGCCGGGCGGACTTTTTCTTTCCTATGATATTGACTCTGCCATTCTCAAAAATCACGGGCCTGTGATGGGCAAGGGTGAACGTGGAACCAAGGAGGATGGGGACTGGAATTTAATTTGTCGCACATTTGGGATAGATACCCGCGACGGTAATGTCTATTGGAGTGATGTTTTCGGTACGATTAAGGTGTACCACTATGGCACGGATAGGATTGAAGTCGTTCAGGAATGCGATCTTAACAATGAAGCCTTCGGCGAACCGAATGAGTGGCGTACGATCCTGTGGAGTACGAAAGAGAAAGTGTTTTATGGGATTCGGTGGAAATCGGATCTCTTCCGTTTTGATCCAGCGGCGCGAAGGGTGGATCCGCTGGGGCGTATCTTTGGTGAGGAAGAGTGGTCTACTCCCAGTCTGGGTCTTCAAATCGGACCAAATGGGGATACGATCTATTGTCTGGTGGACGGGCCAGGGCTCATCACAGTTGATGGCCGGAAACTCAAACGAACCATTCGGTTTGTTACGTATCATATTCCAACGGACACTGTTAAAGAACATGGTACGTTGCGCTTGGCTGATGGGCGTTACCCTGTTTATGCCTGTTCTATCGAGGTGCATGATGGGATGGTTTATTCTGGCGCATGGATTGATGTGCCCGAGAACTCGAAGCGAGCTAGTCTGCTACCACCGATCGAAAAAGCGGGACCGTTTCCCAATACTGAGATGAACCTTATTCGTTTCCGTTATCCATTTATACGATAAGGCCTCTGCTGCTTCCTCTACCTGGGCCATGTCATCTATATGCCCCTTCACGAAGGTAGAGGGGTACGACACTTTAGATCCTATCCCTCAAGATCTAGTCTTCTCTTTCGTCGCTGGTAATAAGAGGGGGATCGATACCGGGTGTTGCACTTCAGTTGTGCATCCACAGTTAGCCCCAAGAACTAAATCAATCGCAATAATATTGTGCTTTTCCCTGTGTCATTGTCACCAATGAGTATGTTGACTCCTTTTTGGAGTCCTTCAATTTTCCGATTTTGGAAACCTTTAAAGTTAAGGCAATGGATTTTTTCGATATAGTTTTCTGGCATGTACATAGCCTACCAGGCTTTTGGAGATTTAAGCAATTAACTAACAACCCAAGGTGTAGCAGGATTTTTTTAAAACAAGATACTGAGTAAGAGTTACAAACCTCATGCCGGGGCTTCTCTCATCGGGACTTTGGAGGTCGTTCATCTGCCCAGGTATTGAACAATCGCAGAAGGCGGGGCGGCACCGTTTGCACGAGGGGGCGACCATAGGTTGAGAATCTCAGGTTTGTTGATAGGAAATTCAATTGTTCCGATTTGATTCGGGGGGTGATAGCTTGATTTCACGCTATCGAGTTAGAAAATCCGTGGATTGGTTGGACCACAAGGCTTTATTAGTACCGTTGGTCGAGTTAAATGGCTGGCACTCGTCGGTTTCGCGAAAATGACCTGTTGTATCTGGCTATTTGCTGTGCGGGGGATTGGGCAGGACGCCACGATTGCGCATCGTCCTAGTGGAGTATCGAGCCAGTAGGGAGTTGTAGTTGGATTACGGGGATAGAAAGGATGCTAAGTTTTAAGGGCTTGTTGCCCAAATCGAATTACCAATAGATACAACCTTAAGTCGCGTGTAAGTCATTGATAGAAGCTTCAAAAACCGACCTCTTTGTGCTGATTGATTCATAAATCACATTTGGGCAACAGCCCTTTAAGGGCGTGTTGCCCAAATCCCAACTTTGACAGATTCTTTGCGCTTTAGATCTGGATACGGAGCTTCCAGTGGACTAGTCTGCGGCCACTATGATGGGCAAGCACGATAAGCAGACCAGCCTGTTCAGCTATAGCGTGAATCTTGATTCGAGAGGTCGCCGAGAGGATCGACTTCTCTTTCGTCCGGGAGGAAGTGGCTGACAAGTACGGAGCCAGAGGCAACGTCGGCATCGATCCCGAAGTCATTCTAAAGCTGATGTTCCTTCTGTTCTGGGACGACGTCAGAAGCGAGCGCGAGCTGATGAGGATCCTGGCCGAGCGCCTCGACTACCTTTGGTTCATCGGATACGGGCTCGACGACGGGATACCCGACCATAGCGTTCTCTCCAAAGCCAGGGCGAGGTGGGGAGCGGAAGTCTTCGAGTCGATGTTCCTTCGCAGCGTCGGCCAATGCGTCGAGGCCGGGCTCGTGTCCAGCGAGCTTCTCCACATGGACGGCAGTCTCATCGAGGCGAACGCCTCGAAGGATTCCGTTCTCAAGAGCGATCCGGAGATGATCGAGCGGCTCCGGGGAGTCTACGGCTCCCAGGAAGCGAAGCTCGAAGGGTGCAAGTCCGACTCCGGCAAGAGGAAGCTGGTCAACTCGACTCTGATCAGCCCGACCGACCCCGACGCCCCCTGCGTACGCAAGAAGACCGGAGGCGAGTCGAAGCCTCGATACAAGGCCCATCGGGCCGTCGACGACGCGCATGGGGTCGTCACCGCCACCATGACTTCGCCAGGCGATGGAGAGGAAAACGCGAAGATGCTCGGGCTTGTCCACGAGCATGCCGCCAACGTTGGAACGCTGCCCGAGAGCGCTGTCGCCGACTCCCAATACGGAACCGCGGAGAACTACCGCGACCTGACGGCGCTGGGAGTGGAAACGCATATGTCGCCGCATGCGGGCAGGAAACGCCACAGGAAGGTGTTCGGGGCGGAGAGGTTCGAGTACGACGCGGCAGGCGATTCCTATATCTGCCCGCAGGGCGAACGGCTGTATCCGAGAAGCCCCGACAAAATAAGGATGAGCATCGAATACGCCGTCCGCAAAGGGACCTGCCAGGAATGCCCTCTAAGGCCCGAATGCACGAACGCGAAAACGGGCAGAACCGTTCAGAGACGCTGGGGACAGGATCTCATCGACGAAGGAATCAAGGAGAGCTCCACGAAGAACGCCAAGCGGAGCCGTGACCGCCGCAAATGGCGAATGGAAGGCAGCTTCGCCCAATCCGCGAACCTGCACGGCTTCAAGAGGTCCAGATGGAGGAGACTTTGGCGTCAGCGTATCCAAGATCATATTATCTGTGCCATCGAAAATATAAAGATCCTAATATCGAAGTCCGGAAAGCGATCGAACGAAGGCCTGGGGGCCTCTTTCGGCCGATTTTCGCGCACACTGCCTAGAAATACTCCGGTCGAACGCGCGTATCGGCTTCGAGGCTTTATTTGGGCGCTCTCATGCGGCTACTGAAAACGGAATAAAACCTGCGTTGCTCAAGTGTCACGAATCCAAGAAACTACCCTTCGGGCAACACGCCCTTAAAAATTGACCCTGTTATGCGTCTCTCCTCAGAGATGGTTGCTCAGTGTTTCAACTTGCGATCATAAAACTGGACGCCCTTTGGCGGATGGATCGGCAATTGCAAGCCACCTGATTCACCCAGCTCTTTGAAAAGTTGTTGGCGCATGGCGGCGATCTTCTCTTGGAAGTGCGGGATGTCAATAAGGTTGTGCCGCTCGACCGGATCGGTCTCAAGATCATAAAAACCGTTGCGGTCCCAGAGGCCATGGTAGTAGATGTACTTGTAGCGCTCACCCCGAATTGCCAGCGTGGTTGGCACTGCTGGGAAGTTCCACTCCCAGTGATACTCATAGAGTAGGTGATCCCGCCATGCAATGTCCTTGCCTTCCATCAAAGGCCTGAAGGATTTGCCATCCATCTTCGCTGCTTCTGGAACGGCAATACCACAAAAGTCCATGCAGCTGGGAGCGATGTCGATATTCTGCACCATTTGTTTTATTTTCTGGCCGCCTCTAAGATTACCTGGCGCCCAAGCCAACAGTGGCACGCGCATGGATTCTTCAAAGGCATCACGCTTGTCGTAAAAGCCATGCTCGCCAAGTTCAAAACCGTTGTCGCCCATGTAAAGAACCAAGGTGTTTTCAGAGAGGCCACTCTCATCTAAATACGCCATGACTTTGGCAATGTTTTCATCGACAGCATGCACTGTTTCGCAGTAATCACGATACCAGTCTTCGAAGTTGGGGACGGGGTCTTTATCGAAATGCCCTGTCTCCATGTGGTCGATACCATGAATGCCATAACGACGTTCGCGCATCCACTTCGATTGCGTCTGGTAGTTCTTCTCGGTCAGCCCCATCGTTTCAGGATAGACCACTTTCTTGTCTTCATAGCGTTTTTCGTGGCGCTTCGGTGGCTGGAAAGGGTAGTGCACCGCTTTGTAAGAAAGTTGTAGGTAAAAAGACTTTTTCCGTTTCTTTTTGAGCCAGTCGATAGCTTGTGCTGTCAGAATATCGGCGTTATAACCTTTGAACTCCTGATGCTTGCCGTTGATATTGAGCATGGGGTCAAAGTATGTTCCCTGTCCTTGAAAACTGATCCAATGGTCGAAGCCTTTGCGTGGCTGGTCATTGTCGTGGCCCATGTGCCACTTACCGATGAAAGCTGTTTTAAAGCCGGATGTCTGGAGATACTGCGGAAAAAAAACGGTTTTCTCCGGAACAGGCCGCTGATTATCGACGACCTGGTGGTGGTGCATGTATTGTCCGGTGAGAATCGAAGCACGGCTTGGCGAGCACAGCGAGGTTGTCACAAAGGCGTTTTCAAAGTGAATCCCTTCTTTAGCCATGCGGTTCATCGCCGGCGTTTCGAGAAACTCTGGGGATTTATCCATAAAGCCTATAAAATCATAGCGATGATCGTCGCTGACGATAAGAATGATATTTTCAATTTCAGCGACGGCAACCGTCGGCATGCTGACAAAAAGCAAAATCAGTATAAATTGTTTCATAGTTATCCTTTCAAGGGTTAATAAACTCAATATAACTCAAAAAGGTTTTAAGTGCGCTAGTTAATCGACGCAGAAGGCGTTATAAGCATTAATCCCATATCGAACCCATTCACTCAATCGGCAAACCGCCACACGTTTCCCCCCTTTTGGCAATGCGTTTGACACCGCCTAACCAAGTTATGCGGTCTTTGATTTACGTGAAAGCGTTTGACGGACAATGCCATTATTATTTGCTACCTCTGTCTCTTCAATTCCAGCAATGTAGGGATCCCCATTTTCGTCAAGAGTCAAAGAAATTGACAGCGTTAAATTGTATGCTTCCAGTTAATCAGGCAACGAAATTTACTAATGTGTGGCACCTTTTCTATCAAAATGTTGATAGCCAAGCTGTCCTTCCTCTTTTTATTGGATTGAATAACCGGCGTGCACATTCAATTGTAGTCTAATGTAATGAATTTTGGCGTAACGCCGAGCTTTCTCAAGTAGAAATGCCGCATCGCGGCTTCTCGGAATTGAGAAAAGCGCCTTGTTGGGCTCGATAAAACTGTGGGAGTATTCCATTGGTTTCCGAGTCTAATTCGTGCTGAGTCGAGCCGCAGGTCCGGGTTCACTCTCTTCACCGAACTCCGATACAATCTTCCCCTGTTCGTTGAAGTGGAAGATGCTAATTCCTCCCCAACTCTTCTTCTGGCCTGCACTCGCTTGATTGCTAGTATCGGCGAATGCGTCGCGTGCCCGAAAACTCCAAACAATGACAACGGTATTGCGGTCTGAAATTGTTTCTTCTATGGTAATCTCTGTATCTTTCCATTTGGTGCTGAATCTTTCGACAAACTTTGTAACGGCTTCTTGCCCAATGATCACAGGCGAATTGAACAGCGTCTGAAAAATGGGGTAGCTAAGAGTAATGTCCTTCGCGGCCAATTCGCTAACTACGGACGAATTGCCTCCATAAACTCCACGGAAGAACATCTCTGCGGTTTTTTTGTTTATTTCTTGGCGATCGTTCTTGTCGGTGCCACATCCGGCGCAAAGCGCAAGAAGCGCAAGGAAAGGTATGAGAGATTTGTGGATCATCGTTTTCAATATTTTGCCCAACGTCTGGCTCACCCGTGCGGCTTGTCCGCATTGGGTGTAGCCAATGGTTCTAATGTATTTGTTTTACCGATATACAAAGAGATCGACTTGTGAAAGCTTAGTAGCAGAAAC
>JAJFLS010000198.1 GCA_021772595.1 Opitutales bacterium | reverse complement strand
TGCAAGTTGCTCCCGTTAGCGAATACGAGACTTACGCCGATTTTCAAAAAGCGATACGAGCGTTGCCGGTGGAGTTTTCACTGGAGCCGACGCCAAGCGTTCGCTTCACGACTTTGGAAGGAGTTGATCTCACTGCAAAGTACGGAGGCGCTCCTTCGGTGGACGGCAAGGCTGTGGACTATTCAAAGTGGAAGCTCTTTGATGGCCCGTTCGCTCAGGCGGAGCGGGAAAGCCAGACGCTTGAAATGATTCATGGCCAGGAGCGATATAAACTGGATTTCAAGAACGGTCGCGTCGAAACCTCAACGCTGTCAGAATAATGAAAAAGGTACTTCTAATTCTCAGCTCTTGCCTCTTTTTTGTTTGCGATGCGTTCGCCGAAGATTCCACGGGAAGGACTAGAATGTTCGCGGCTTTCGCAATGACGAAGGCGCAACAGGCGAGTTCGCTTCCAACGGATTCTGGCATTTTTCTGTATGGACCAGGCGACGGGCAGTGGTCGCGAATTGGACCGGTTATTCAGTCTATGAACAGCGTAGCTGCAGATCCGTCCAATCCAAGCACGCTCTTTATCGCGTGCGGCAACGGGATCGTGCGTTCGCAGGACAATGGAGCGACCTGGCGAATGGTGACGGGCTGGCGCGAAAGCGATTTCGTCAAGATCGCGATAGATCCAGAAAATGGGGACAACGTTTACGCTTCATCAGTTTGGGGCCTGCATGTCAGCCGCGATGGTGGGGAATCTTGGGAAGCTGCCAATGAGGGTCTTCAGGAAACCTATTGCCGGACGGTGATCGTGGACGATCGGAACCCGAAGCGTTTGTTGCTGGGGACCGCGGCGGGTATTTACGTTAGCCGTGATCGGGCGAAATCCTGGTCGGCGATCAAGTCGACGCCGAAGTCAGCTATCTTGAGGATGGCCCGCAGCGGTGCGGATCTGGATCTGTGGATAGCGGGCACCGAAGGGGACGGCGTTTATCTTTCGCGAAATGACGGAAAGGCTTGGGAGCCGGTGGCGCCTGATTTGAAAGAAGCGAATATTTACGCGGTTGCCGCGAATCCGGATAGCGCTTCGCAATTGGCCGCGGCTGGCTGGGGAACGGGAGTTTGGATTTCTGTCGACGGCGGGAAATCGTGGAAGGATAGCGGTGATGGGTTGCCGTCGCCGAACGTGACGTCGATGACCTTCGACCAATCGAAAGAAGACCGTCTGTGGGTATCCACGTTTGAGGAAGGCACCTACTTTTCTGACGACCTAGGCAAAACCTGGAATAACGGTAATCTCGACGGCGCCTACGTGTACGATTTGGATTTTGTGCGGGTGAAGTAGGATGGTAGGGAGGACCGGCTCGGTCCTCCAGCATGCAACTACTAGCGGAGGGCCGAGCCGGTACTCCCTACCATGGATGAAAATCCTACACCTTCTCCGGATCGGGGTGTATCCAAGGTTTCCTGTACGGACGGGCTAGGAGAGCGTTGGCTTCTTCGTCGCCGACTACGCGGTGGGCGATGGGGTCCCATTCTAGGGTGCGGCCGAGCTTCATTGCGATGTTCGCTAGGATGCAGGAGGCGCTGGAGATATGGCCTTGTTCGATGTCGGCTACGGGTGTACCGCGTGTTTCAATACAGTTTAGGAAATCCTTCATGTGGCCGCGGATCGCGGGAGCGACGTGCTTCTCTAATCTCTTTTCGGTTTTGTCTTCGGGGAATTGTTCGAGTTCGAAGGCGACGTCTCGGTGGATGCCTTTCGCTTTTTTGTCGCGCGGGATAAAATCGAATTTGTGGACGCTGGCTTTAAGCGTGCCTTTTTCGCCATAGAAGAATGCGGCCCAGGGGTATTCAGGATCTGGAGGATCGCCCCAGGTTCGGTGCTGCCAAACGGCTTGAAGATCGCCGAAGTCGAAGGTCGCGGTCTGCGTGTCGGTGATGTTTGCCCGGCTTTGGGCATCGACGAGGATGCCGCCTTGCGAGGAGATCTTCTGCGGCCAGCCGAGATCCATCATCCATCGGGCCATATCCAGCATGTGGACACACATGTCTCCGATGATGCCGTTTCCGTATTCCATGTATGCTCGCCATTTACCCGGATGAACCAAGCTGTGGTAGGGCAGCATTGGGGCGGGGCCGGTCCACATTTCGTAGTCGAAGTGGCTCGGCGGCGTGGAGTCTGGCGGGTTTTGGCGATTGCGCATGTGGTAGTAGCAGCAGAGCTCCACGTGGGCGATTTTTCCGAGTTTTCCCTCTTGGATTAGGTTTCGGGCCTCGATCAAATGGGGCGTGCTGCGGCGTTGTGTGCCGACTTGGACGACGCGTCCGTATTTGCGGGCGGCGGCGAGCATTGCGTGGCTTTCGACGACATCAACGCCAGTCGGTTTTTGGACGTAGACGTCGGCGCCGGATTTCACGGCGTCGATCATGGGCAGGGCGTGCCAATGATCGGGGGTGGCGATGAGCACGATATCGAGATCCTTTTCGGCAAGCATCTCTCGATAGTCGCCGTAGGTGCGAGGGTGCTTGCCGGATAATTGCCGAGTGGATACGAGATCGGCCGCTTCGGAGAGCATCTTGCTATCGACGTCGCAGAGGGAGATCACGTCGATGGGAGCGACTTGGATCAGGCGAAGCAAATCGCATTTTCCGTACCAGCCGGATCCGATGAGCCCGACTCGTTTTTTGGTGGAGGAGAAATCGAGGCCATAGCTCTTAAGCGTCGAGAACGCGAGCCCGGCAGCGCTGGCTTTGAGAAAATGTCGGCGATTCATGGGGTGTTGCTATTTGATGGGTTTAGGAACTCTCTACAATTCCTTGATGTGGATATTGCGAAACTGCACGAGGCTGGAGGCTCCATTCCATAGTTTCTTTTCGGTGTCGTATCCACCGTGGTGTTGCAATGCGATTGGACCGCTCTCTTGCACATCGGGTAGCTGGGCGTTGTCGATCACTCTTTGTCCGTTCAAATCGACTGTGAGCCGATCTCCTTTCATCGTGATCAGAAAAGTGTTCCATTCGCCGAGAGGCTTGTCGGCGTTCACCTTTGGGGTGACGCCGGCGCGAATTACGGGATCTTTCTGGTTATTGCGATAGCTGTAAACTTCTCCCGACCCGATATCCCAGAGCCATATGTTTACTTGAGCTCTTGAGGTTCCGCGCAGGAGAATACCGGAATCCGCTCCAGGTCGAGGCGTTACGATTTTCTCTCCGTTCGCATCCAGTTTGTAACTACCATCGGGAAGAACGATTGGCATTGGATAGGAGCCTTTCTTGTCTTTGAGTCGCCATTCGGCATGAAGCGTGAAATCGCCGAAGGACTTTTCTGACCAGAGGTTTTTGTCGCCCTTCACTTTGAGAAGCGGCTGGCAGTCGATAACTCCATCTTTGACTGTCCAGATTTCATTGTCGCCATCGATGCGGAAATCCCAGCCAGAGAGGTCCTCGCCATTGAAGAGAGAAACCCACCCGTCTGAGGCAGGAAACTTGTCTTGCTGAGCGCAGGCGACGAAGGCGAGCGTTGCAACTAGCGTGAGACAGCGACTGGACCAACTATTGAAAGCGGGGAATTTCGTGATTTGGGAGAAGCGAATTTTCATGGGGAACGGGGGATGAGCTTTTCTTATTTATAGCACTTTATAGTTAATGTCGGAATAGCACGCAAGCACGCTCCTAGTGCATCGTCTTATAAATTACGTTAATACCCATACAATCAAAGAGCGACCTATTGAAAACCACAGCTAAGATTTTATTAAACCACTGAGGACACTGATACACACTGATGACTTGGTTCAATTCGATCATATCAGTGTTCTCAGTGGTAATCGTATTCTCAAAGGTCGTTTCAATGATTTGTATGTATGGAACATTCAACATGATGCACTAGATTCTCGTTTTCGCTTTGATTTCCCAGTAGTCGGCGATTTTCCCGTCGATGGCGATGGCGGCTTTGTTGTGGAGCGCGACTGTGGGGCAAATGTGTGTGGGGATGGCGTAATAGGCGTCGCCGACAGCGATTTCCGATGCGTGGTCGGTTTTGGCGACGAGATGCTCTTCGCTGTGGGCGACGAAGGTGGCGTCTTCCAGTCCGATGATGCGAACGCGCGGATGTTCCATTTCCGAGGCGACCGCTTTGTGGCCGAGATCGAAGCAAACGAGATCGGGGGCGGGTTTGCTGATGACTCGGGTGAAAAGCAAGGCCGCTTGTTGGAATGGTAAATCTTTGAATTTGTCGCTGGATCCGAAATCCCAGAGCAAGGTCGTGCCCGGGCTTAGATCTACGTTTCGTTTTGCGTGCACGGGAAATGAGGGCGTGCCTCCGGCGATGATGTTGGGCACGTTGATTCCCGCTTCGCTCAATCGCTGAACGAAGGCTTCGACTTTCGCGAAGTCGCGATCGATTTGGAGTTCTCTTTTCGCGGGATCTGATTCGTGAATATGGCCGTCGTATGCGTGAAGACCTTCTGCCGTCAGATTTTCGGCGGTATTCAAATATTGATAGAGCTCGACCGCGTTGTCGTCGGGAGCGATTCCAGTGCGGTTCATTCCGGAATTAATGTCGAGATAAACGCCCAGTTTTATGTTGGCGTCGCGGCAATCGGAATCCAGAAGTTCGATGGTCTGGCGATTGTCTGCGATTGTTGAAAAACGCGTATCCGGGTTTTTCTTTGCGAGAGAAACGATGTTGGCGATGTCTGGGCCGACGGGTTGCATCGCGAGAAGAATGTCGTCCGCTTGGCTTTCGGCGAGCATGCGAGCTTCCGCAAGGGTGGCGCACTTGAATTTGCGGATTCCCTGATCGATTTGGAGCTGGACGATCTCGGCAAGCTTGTGGGTCTTTACGTGAGGTCGTAGCCGGTTGGCGTCGCCCGCGATGGTGATCATGTGCCGGATGTTTTCTTTTACTCGTTCCGGATAGATGATTAGAGAGGGCGAGGGGAGTTCGCCGGTGTCGAGGCTGGGTTGGGTCTGCATATTGCTAGGAATCGTTTTAACTCATGGTTTCAACAATGCGAAAATACTCAACCACGGAGATTCTAGAGCAGCGAAGCCGCAACCAAAACGAGAATTCGTTTTTTACCACTGAGGACACTGATTTACACTGATGATGTTGGGTTTCGTGATTGGTTTAGAGGATGACTTATTGAGGAGTGAGGAACTGGGTTCGAGGGTCTTTTTTGGGATGAGCATCAGTGTTCATCGGTGTCCTC
>JAJFLS010000197.1 GCA_021772595.1 Opitutales bacterium | reverse complement strand
GGAGCCTGCTTGCAGGCGATCGCAATTGTAGAGAGCACTTTAGCAAAATGTAAGCTTATTGCCTGAGAAAAGTTTCATCAACGGACCAAAAAAATTGAGGTGCACTGAGTTTGCCGGACAGCGGATTCTCTTTGGTTTAATAACAACACTCTTGGAATTTGAAGCACTGTAATAGATTGCCTTTCAAAGTCATCTATTTGTTCTAAAAAGGTGATGAACGAAAGGTCGGAACAGGTAAAATGCCGCAATTGTGATCAAATACTGACGGGCGACTACTGTTCCAGCTGCGGGCAGCGCGATATAGACTTTGAGCGAAATTGGAAGGGTTTGGTGGAGGAGTATGCTTCGTCGTTGTTCAACTTCGACGGGAAAGTGCCGCGAGGAATCTATGAGCTTCTGTTCAAGCCGGGGCTAGCGTCAAAGCGATTTCTACAGGGCAAGCGGGCTAGCCAGATTCCACCAATGCGGCTATATCTTTTCGCTAATTTAATATACTTTGTATGGGTTGCGTATGCCTACCAACCAACAGACGATGGCGGGGCCAATCCGAGCCGGGATCCGCCCGGCCTGCAGTCGGTGGAGGAATCGGCTACAAACAACCAAGAGCTTCACTCGTTATTGGCCAAAAAGTTCGATAATCCAGAATCGATCGTGGCCAATTTCTACGTGTGGCTTCCGAGAGTGTCATTGTTTGGCGTTCCGTTGTTGGCCATGGTGACATGGTTAATGTTCCGCAAGAGGGGATTCGTCTATCTGGAACACATTATCGTCTCTATCCATTTTTTAACGTTCTATCTACTGTGGTCGTTGTTGGCGGACTGGGCAGGCCTATTATTGGGATTTGTGTGGGCCGGCAGCGATTCGAATGTGGAGGATGTCGTCAGTTTATGGTTACTAGTTTATCCCATCTTTGCCCTGAGACGAATTTTCAGTTTGGGCTGGGGTAAAGCAATCGGCTTTACCATTCTCCTCGAAATAATATTCTCACTCTTAATGGGAGCCTTATTGATCGCAGTCGGGAGCATTGCTTACTGGCTCTCTTAGCAAAGAGAATGCAATGCTGGAATCCATCGGCAATGCAATCTCAAGCATTGACACGTATGCGCATATTCATAACGTATGCGCATGAAAAACCGGCTTTCTCTGACGATCGATCCAAGAATTGCACGCCAAGCAAAGCGCGTGGCGAAAAAACGCAACACGAGCCTATCGGCCCTTGTGGAACAACTCCTGGCCAAGGAATCGGCTGACACGACAAAACCCGAATCGGCGAAGCCCTTTTCCCAGCGATGGAAAGGGAAACTGAAAGTCGCGGCCAAAGACGAAGCCCGTTTCCAGAAACTAGCCGCTAAACATCAGCTGAAATGAGGATTCTGCTAGATTGCGACGTCCTGCTCGACATAGCCCTGCAAAGAGCTCCGCACTTCGATTGCAGTTCCCTACTCTTGGATTGGGCAGAACGGAACCCAGGCAAATGCGCCATCGCTTGGCATACATTCTCGAACATCATCTATC
Source organism: Opitutales bacterium (assembly GCA_021772595.1). GTDB lineage: Bacteria > Verrucomicrobiota > Verrucomicrobiia > Opitutales > Opitutaceae > Pelagisphaera. The sequence continues at coordinate 1,713 of JAJFLS010000197.1, read as the reverse complement.
TATGCGATAGAAAGGCCCGCATGTTCGTTGAAGAGCTTCTCGAATTTGCGGAGATCCCCGAAACCAACACAGAATCCATGAGACTCGCTCTCGAGATAGGAATGACAGATCTCGAAGATGCAATGCAGGTCGCGGCGGCAGAAAAGTTCGACGCGCAAATAATCGCCACGAGAAACATTAAAGACTACGCCAAATCCCCAATTAAGGCTATGACGCCCAGCAATATCCTTCCATTGCTGGAAATCTAGGGCTCAGCCCAATCCGCTTTCTCCCGCATCCACGAGAATTTCTTCCGCTTCAAGGAACCTTAATCGCCCTTTCGCTTCGATCGCTCAAAGCGCAACACGTTTTTTCTTGGCGCTTTCAACTCACTAAAGCATTCATGGTTTTACCGTAAACCAATTCCTCCTCATGTACAGACTTCCCCTAGTAGCCGCTCTCCTACTCGGCTCGCTTATCACGTCCGTTCGCGCCGCCGAGCTTAGCACCGATAAGATCGCTCAGATCGAGAACGATTTGGGCATCACATTGAGTCCCGCCACCCAGCAGGCGCTCGCGGACATCGTCAAGCCGGACACTCCTGACCAATGGCACGTCGACGCCGACGCCCGCATCGAGCAGCAGCGCAAAGCGGACCTGACCCTGATCGTTCTCGACGCCCAGAATAATCCGCTGCCCGACGCGGAAGTGGAACTCGTTCTGCGCAAGAAGAAATTCAAGTTCGGCGGCGTCATGAACGTGAAGAAGTTCGCGGGCGACACCGCCATGGGCATCAGCATCGCACGCCACAACGAGCTATTCCTCAAGCTCTTCGACGCTGCCGGTCTAGACAACGGCCTCAAGCCCAAGCTTCGCAACGGAAACGAGGCTCATCTGCCCGGCTACTTCGAATGGTGTGCTGACAACGATATCCAATCACGCGGCCACACGCTCATCTGGCCCGGAATGCCCGGCAGCAACCACTTGCCCAACCACATTCGAAGCATCATCGATGCCCTCAATGCCTCCGCCGTAACCAACAACGGAGTCACTACCTACGACCCGCAGCTGAAAATCGATCTCGATGAGGCCGCCGATGCCATGATCGTCGAATGGGCCAGCCTCTGGCCCGTCTACGAATGGGATGTCTACAACGAGCCTTTCGGCAATCACGAGATTCAGGAAATTCTCGGCTTCGACGTAATGGTCAAGTGGTTCAACCTTGCCCGCGAGCATTCGATTTTGCCCGACGCCGGCATGTTCATCAACGACAACCGGATGGTCTCCGCCCAAAACGCGAATCAATACGCCAGTCGGGGCGACCTCTATAAATGGTATATCGAATACCTCATCGACGCCGAAGCCCCAATGACCGGCATCGGCTTCCAGAACCGGATAAAATTCGAATACAACGATCCCCAGCTTCTCTACGATCGGCTCGAAGACTTCGCCGTCTACGGCTTGGACATGGCCGGGACCGAATTTCACATTCAAGACAACGGCGGCTTCGTACCCACCGAAACACGACGAGCGGAAATGACCGAAGAGAGCATGGTCGCCTACTTCAGTCATCCCCAAGGCACCGGACTGAATTGCTGGACCTACCACTTAAACGACCCAACCCACGGCCCGCTCATAAACGACGACGGATCGTTCAACCTCAACGGGCTCGTCTGGTACTACCTCAACCGTATCCGCTACGCCACCACAGCCACTCTCGCTACCGATGGATCC
>JAJFLS010000196.1 GCA_021772595.1 Opitutales bacterium | reverse complement strand
CCATTCCTTCTGTTAGCAGCAGATAACGTTCGGAGTGGATTGCAGTTTCGAAGAGGGATCCAGCCTGGAGCGGCTCCCACTCCGCAGATTGGCTGTGGAGCCAGGGAATGCGAAGTGCAAGCGGGTTGTAGTGAGGCGAGGCCACTAGATAGCCAGATGTGTGCGAGCCCGCGACGCCTGAGCTAACACTGGCGAAAGCATCTACATCAGCATTGCGCATGGATAGTATAAGACCAACAAACCCACCTTGGTCGAAGCCAAACACTCCTAGTTTATCGGGACTAACGAAAGAGAAACGGCGCGCCTGCGCGATGACGAACTCTAGGTCACGAACCTCAGTCTCAAGACCCTGGACATCGACATTGACAATGGGAGAGTTCGTACCCACGAGTGGACAAGTCGCCACGACGAATCCATGCCCTGCTAGGTATTCACTGAATGCCGCAAAGGCCACTGGGGATTCGAAATAAAGTCCTTGTCCAATGACGATTAGCGGAAACGGGCCTTTAAGAGCTTCTACGTTTTCAATCGCGAGGACAGGTTGCTTCAGTAGTGCTTCGAAGCCTTCCGGGTCCAATGAACGTGCGAGCGCTCGGCGCGAATACTTGAGCTCCTCGCGGAGATTGCCCGTGATCTCGACGGGCCATATATCTTCATCTGCCAATGCAGCATAGCGCCCGAAACGCATGGGTTGGGCTATGTCAGCACCTCTGGCTGGATACCAAATGTACATTCGCACCGGCCGCGGATGTTGCGTCGAGGGCGAGACTCCGCCAGTAACCGCTCGCGAGTCATCCTGGGCTTCAATCAACTGGAACCCGACCGAGTACTCGCCCGTCTCTAGACCATGTAAACTGGGAACAGCAGGGTTGCTCTGCGAGTAACCCTCGTTCAGGAGCAATGTGAAAAGCAGCAAGCTCGCGCAGAGCATTTCTGATAGGAATTGGTCGATGTCGCGTGAAGCTCGGTAGCTTCGGTGATGTCGTATTAATCGGTAAGGTGTCCTCACTGGAATCTTGTGTTCATGTCACCAAGCTTGGCAGGTTCAGTCTAGCGGCGCAACCGTCGAGAAGTGAATTTCCAAACCCTCCCTAATCTTCCTTCTTCACCGGCCGATGTACGGTTTTGGTCCAACCTGGCGATCTGCTATGTATTGTTGGGCGAACGTGAGCAGATGGAGTCGGTGATAGCTAATGTCCGTGAGCTGACCATCTTACCGTATTGGAAATTCATCAACCAAGTAGAATCGGAAATCCACATCGCAATCGCCTACCTTGTCCTAGGCGACAATGACAGGGCCATCGAAATCCTGGAGAAGGGTAGCAAGATGGACAGTTTCCTCTTCCTCAACCGCGAGCTCGACTTGTGGTTCATCTTCGACCGACTACGGGGCAATCCGCGGTTTGATGCGTTACTGAAGGATTAGGAGATCGGGCTTCTTGAGAGAACGCGTTTTTACTTGTAGCTCAATCAGCCTTTCCAAGGCACTTCGAAGGTGCCAAACGGCTTATAAAGAGGGAAACAACGCCCCTTTCATCTCAAAGCAAACGCCCCAGCGATTGTTCGTGAAAATCAGCGAATATGGGCGAACAGTGTATTACTATGCATATTACTTACTCCTCTAGAGCGACTTAACGTGTCCTTAAGATACTTATAATCTATCGCTTATTAAGTGGCGGAGAGAGCGGGATTGGTTCTCGCTGCGCTCGAAGTCCTGTGGACTCATGCTTCGCATGCCCCATCTTCGCTCGCAAGCTCGCTTCGTCGAACCCTTTCGAGTTCTCATCCCGCTCATGCAGCTTCGGCCCGGCAGAACACCACTTCTTAATTCTGCCTTCTTCCTTTTTATTTAAGTGGCGGAGAGAGCGGGATTCGAACCCGCGGAACGAATCTATATCGTTCGTTAACGTTTTTTGAGGTGTTTTCTCTCACTTTTCCCTCTAAAACGGCCCTATTTGACCTTGAACGAACGTAAACGGCGTGTATTACTATGTGTCTTACCTGACATGGCTTATCTCTGGAAACATCCTAAATCGAAGTACTGGTATGCCGGTTGGAAAGACGAAAACGGCAAGCGAATCAATCGCTCAACCAAGATCGAGGCGAAGCCTGCCCTTCGGCGCGATGCCCTAAAGGTCGCCTACGAGTACGAAGAGACCACGCGCAAGCACAGGTCCGCAAAACAGGTAAGGAAGGCAATCTCCGAACTACAGAAGGACATTCTAGGCGATGAGATGGCCACCGCGACGGTTCGAGAGTATGTCAATCGCTTCCTCGATCTTAAAAGAGGAGACACCAAACCTAAAGGGCTGGGCTACTACAAAACCGCTCTTGAAAGGTTTCTCGAATGGCTTGGGAAACGAGCCGACCGCGATTTAGCACTGATCGACTCGGCTAGCATCACCCGATATCGAAACGATCTTCTCGACCAATACGCGACTTCAACAACCAACAACCAAATCAAGGCGATCAAAGCAATGATAACCAGAGCCGTTTCAGAGGGAATGATTTCCGATAATATTGGCGATTCCATAAAACCGACTAAGAAGCAGGGAGGCGCTTCAGAGCGGAGAGCGTTCACGATGGAGGAACTTCGGGCTCTACTTAAAACCGCAACAAACGAATGGCGGAGCATGATTATCTTCGGTTTGTACACCGGGCAGCGCTTAGGCGATCTCGCTAGCCTCAAATGGACTGCCATAGATCTACAGAACAATGAGATTCGGCTTTTAACGCGCAAGACAGCTCAGCCCATTCTACTGCCCATCGCAGAGCCCTTGAGAGACCACATACTGACCCTAGAGGCTGGTGAAGAGACTGACGCATACGTTCACCCAATTCTTGGGAACCGGTACGCAAGCCAAGGCTCTGGAAATCTCAGCAATCAATTTGTGGGCATCCTCGCAAGCTGCGGATTGAGAGAGCCTATCTCACACAAAGGAACGGGCAAAGGCAGATCCGGGCGGCGCGTTGGCCCTAGCCTGAGCTTCCACAGCCTAAGAGCAACCGCCGTTACGCTTATGCATGAAGCAGGCGTTCCCGCCTCGATGGTAGAGCAATGGGTTGGCCACAACTCAAAAGAAGTGAACCGCCGATACGTAAAGCACGGGCGGGAGGCTCTTGCTCAAGCGACAAGCAAATTGCCAAATATCCTTTAGAATCTCAACTTGCGAGATCGAGGCCTAAGAAGGACCTATACTTCAAATTACGTTTTTAAAAAACGTTCTCCAAAAGATGGGGAGGCCCGTTTTCGTCCTTAAAGTGCTCCATTTTACCGTAAACTTGATTCTATTGGTCGCGAGAGTTGTGCGGAAATTTTGGAATGAAGGGACACCAAATAGTAAAAACTAACAAAAATGGTCTTATTGAAGCCAAAAGACAATTTTGAAGCTAAAAGACAATTCTCGCGGAAAGAAGAAGGGGCCTAAGAAGGACCATTATTCGAATAATTCCCCTGCAAATGGTCCACCAAGAAATGGGGAGGCCCATTTTCGTTCATATTAGTGCCCATTGCCCAATTTAATTTATTGAATGGTTCGCGGAAGGGGTGGTGGAGTTATTAAATGCAAGAACACAGCCACCAAATAGTACCAACAAACAAAAACAACGATCAGATCGGATCCGATTGGGCGACAGTAGCCCAGATATGCTCTAGGTATCCAATCGGAAAAACGCTCCTCTATTCTTACATGGATATCAATGGAGGAAAGATAAAGACCGCTAATCTCAAAAAGATAGGCGCCGTGCGCGGGAAGCGATTAGTAAGCGTGCTCTCGATTTCCAATTTCATTGAAAGCCAGATTGAGGGCGGTGAAAAACGAAAGGAGAGAGCGAAATGAGCGCCGAGGAACGCGATAACAGCGAGCCATCGGAGCTAACGCCCTCCGACCCTAGTCCTAGTATGCATTCTAATGCTCAACCTCCTTCGGCTGCGAATAAGGGAGGCCGATTCAAGGGGAAGCGTAAAAGCGGTGGGAAGCGTCACAGCTACGTAAAGATGAATCGCGAGGAGTGCCTCGACTGTAAATGCGGATCATGGACGGACATTCGAAACTGCGGTCTCTACTTCTGTTCTCTGTGGCGTCACAGGGTTTCCATGACAGATGTTCAAAAGGCCGTGATCGCTGGAAACATCGATTCGTTGCCTGACGAAAAGCAGAAGCGGGAAGCTCGACAGATGGAGCAGGCAATCGCCAAGGCCCAGGCCAAGGAGATCGAGAAGGTCGAACGACTGTGCCCTATCTACGCGAACACAGCTAAGAAGGCTTTCTCCGCCAACTCCAAGGTGAAGGCTAAGAATTTGTATTGCCTCCAATGCGCTAACTTTCAGCCATCCGTTGTGAAGGAATGCACAATCGAGCGGTGCGTTTTCCACCCTGTTCGACCATGCGGAGGCAGCGCCAAAGGAAAGGCGAAACGGAAAAGGCCCCTTCAACCCCAGCCTAGCTCATGGATTCGAAACGCAAGCTCCCGAACCCTCGCGTTAGACGCTGTTGACCGGACCGAAAAGGGCAATCCGTGAAACCGAGTGGGAGTCCCGCAATCTCTATCCATCCGGAAGGGGGGCGGGGGGGTAGTGCGGAGAGCCTTTCGGGTGTTGGTTCTGAAGAGGCTGGAGAAATATCGCGCCGAATTTCAGAGGCTCGGAATGGAGTCATAGCGACGGCTGAGGAATATTGTACTCAGAAAGTCGGATACTTCATTCGGGCCTTTTCGGGGAAGTCCCGCAAAGCGGCACTGTTGGCGGATGATCTATACCTCGCGAACTATGAGGCCAAAATGGTGGATAGCGATCGATGTTCACCGGAACCCGTTTCGGAATGACTAATCAAGTTCGCAAAGCTGTGGATACGATTGCCGAACTGTACGAGCTTTTGGGGCGTCCCTCTGTTCTGCTTCCCATCCGAAAGGGAAAGAAGGGGCCGAATTTCAAAGGTTGGAATGGGATGACTTGTGATAAGTCGCAGTCTGTAGATTATCAAAAACGACTTAGGTCCCACGCAAATACCGGCGTGTTGCTTGGAGAGGCAAGCGGGGGGCTTTGTTCGGTAGACTTGGACGATGATCTTTCGCTCGAACGATTTCTCAAGAGCAACTCACTTCTTAGGAGGTCGCTCATTACGAAGGGAAAAAGGGGCGGGAATGTCTGGATACGCTTGAAAGGCCCAATTCCCAGAACCCAAAAGCTCTCTTGGGGAGAATGGCGAGCTGACGGCGCTCAGACTGTAATCAGAGGATTCCATCCGGAGGGGATGGAGTATCGATTTCTGAGCAAGGGAAAGCCGGTAGAGCTGCGCTTTTCAGGCATTAAATTCCCGTTCGAGAATGCTCCGAATCTTACCCAAAGGAATGCCACGCTAGAGGTGCCACACAATATTGGGTGCTATGCAATAGAACCCAAGGAAGAGAGGACGAAAGGAGAGAGGTTTGAAGAGGAGCTTTATGAGAAGCTCGTTGGACGCCACCTCAAGCCTAATCCGAACTCGAGAAACGCCAACCTTGTGAAGAGTTTGTCGTTCTTGTTTTACCAAGTCTCGCCAAGTGCCGCCCTCTCAATGGGCATGATGATTTACGACAAGCACGCTAACGTTTGGAAGGATACGAGAGACCGTCACGAATATGAATGCCGTCATCTAATTGACTCGATGACTCTCGAATACACAGATCGGCAGCTTAGCGGAAAATCCAAAGAGCTCTATTTGAGCTTGTCGGAAAAGGAACGTGTCGCTTTCAGAATTTGCCGAAGTTTAGCGAAGCCAAGTGGCAGGCGTGGGAATTCGAAGTTCTTCTTGTCATCTCCAGAGCTAGCGAAACGCATCGGAATCGCAAACAGAATGGGAGAGGCCGATCGCAAAGCAGCCTACAGGATATTGCAGAAGCTTAGATCGAAAGGGGTTATTCGAGAGGGCAAGAAGGGTAACCGCAAAAGCGCGAACGAGTACCGATGGATTCTCAAGGTGACAGGAAACTCAGAATCAAAACCCGTATTTTCAGAAAAAGCAAAGAACCGCTTTTGTTACTTGCTTGTTGAGCCTACGCCAAAGCGAAGTTCCGGGATAGTTCTGCTTCCAGAGTTCGAAATAGGGGTGGCGTGACTCGCGTGAAACGAGAATAGATGCTTGAAGATGGGTAAGATGGTAGGCGAGTCGTGTAAGTCTCTGTAGGCTTTCTTTATGATAGGTTTTCGGAGCTCAAAATGGGTTCCAGTGAAGCGGTTAATCCTTTGTCCTGGCTTGTGTTTTTGTAGGGCTAAGGAATGATATCCAGAAATGTTAGAATAACTTGTTAGGCAAATCAAAATCTAATGCGCGAGGAATATCTTAAGAACCTTATCGAACGAGTCGTATCGACTGCTGTACTGGTTCTCTGTTTTTACGAAGCGTTCGCCAGAGGTCATTACGTGTGGCTCGCGGTTGCGGGAGCGTACATCCATATTCTGATACGCCTCCGAAAGAATTTTGAAACAAACGATGAGACTAACCGAATGATGAAAGAGCTTTGGGAAGAGCTACGGCGGGAACAAGATAAAAAATATCGTTAAGATGAACGGAAAATATGGATACAGAAACTTCCCTAAAGATTAGAATTTAAACAAATCCCGAAAATCAAATGCTTCCAGTCAATCTAGATTCGATCAGTGAAAGCGACCTAAACTCTCTCGAAGAAACGGGAGTCATGGAATCAAGATTGATCGAATTCAAACAAGCTCTCAAAATCGGAAGCGATTCTGACAAAAAAGAATTCCTCGCCGACGTGAGCTCCTTAGCAAACGCAAGTGGCGGAGATTTGATTATTGGCGTCAAAGAGGAAAAGGGAATTGCGACGGAAGTCGTAGGGATTGAGTCATTCGAACCTGACAGCGGAAAACTTAAGGTAGAAGAAATAATACGGAACGGGATCCAACCGCGAATTATCGGCTGTCGAGTTCATCCGTTCAAACTGGGCAACGGACGCCACGCGTTGGTCATTCGCCTTCCAAACAGCCTTAGCAAGCCCCACATGGTTTCGTTTAAGGGCACTTCTAGATTTTATTCTCGGAATTCCGGGGGCAAGTACCAACTGGACGTTCACGAAATACGAGCAGCCTTTGGGGCCTCCGAAGGCCTCGCCGAGCGAATTCGCCAATTCCGGACCGAGAGAATTGATGCCATCCTGCAAGACAACACCCCCGCACCCCTGGAAGGGCGGAGCCGCATATGCCTTCATTTGATACCGCTAGAAGCATTCAATTCTTCCTTCTCCTTTGATTTTTCAAGTTTTCAAAATCAGGAAAGTGGATTACGGCCTATTTATGGCTCAAGCTTGAGCAATCGAAGCAATTTTGACGGTCTCCTAACGTACATACAAACAACAGGCTATGTTCAGCTTTTCAGAAACGGCATTATCGAGGCCACTGATTCCCGACTATTGTCGCATAAAAATATGGAAGGGATACCGTGTCTTTCTCTGGGATACGAAACCCCGATTGTTACAGCTCTAACCCGATATCGAGACTTCTGCCGAAATCACGAAATACCAACACCAACTATCATTGGTCTGAGTTTATTGAACGTGAAGGGATTCCAAATTACCGGAGCGGATGGCGACTACACCATAAGTGAACAAAGGACCCCTATCGATCGCGATCACTTGATCCTGCCTGAGGTATATGCTGAAGATTATGAATTCGACCCCGCAGCCATACTCAAGGTTTCCTTTGACCAAATTTGGAACGCATGCAATTTTGACGGATCGCGCAACTATGACGAGGACGGAAACTGGAAGGGTGGTTCAATTTAGTAAGAGCCTCTCTGAGAAACCCCTAAAGGTGTCAGTACTCAATAGTCAAATACCAAACCTCACCCCACCCCAACCGCTCCCACGAAACGGAAGGCGACAAGAAATTCGACCACCAACCAACCCAACAGTCACCCTCATCCATTAAACCTCAGCGTTGAGTAAACAAGCCAAATCCCAGAAAACGACATTAATGAGTAAACACCCCAAATCCCAGGAAAGGGCATTAATGATACAATCACTTGTTAGCTAGCCCTAAATAAGCGATGGATATTTGGATTCGGATAACCTCAATACTACTCTCTGTTTCATCTCTCCTAAGGCAAATGAATGCCGAACAGAGAAAGCAAAAAGAAGAAGTTCAAAAAGCGGTCAGCAACGCTTTCCACAGCACAGATGCCTACTACACCTACCGCGATTCCGGAAAACCTAGAGATACGGATAGAGAATTCAGCATTGCTAGAGACTGGGAACACGCATCGATTTTGATTGAACCCCTAGATGCAGATTTAGCAAATCGTCTTGGAATCAAATCATGTTTTTGGAGAGAAGGAGGCCTCTGGTCTGACCAACAAATTAAAGAAGCAGGGATTCAGCTAAAAAAAGTTCGAGCTGAGGGAATGACTATCGAAAGTTAGTAATTGCGGACAAGGCAATGGATACAACTCATTACGATCGCTCCGTTCTTGTGTCATAGAGACGTTGTGCAAGTAGAATGAGATGGACCGAAACAGTTATCGAAGGCGACTATCGCTATGTCTTGCCAGTTCGACTTTCGGCCCGATCCAAGGAACTCGCAGTTATCCAAATCAACCCGAGTCTAGCGAATGGCAAAAGATCCGATCCAACCGTTGGAAAAGTAAAAAAGTGGGCATCTGAGAGAGGATACGGTTCTCTCTACTTCCTCAACTTTTTTGCGATTGTGAACCCTTATCAAGAAAAAATAGAAAGAATGAATTACGATCTGCTTGTGGGACCGAAGAACGATTCATTCATCAAGAGCGTTCCAGCTTCTGCTGACGTCATAATCGCAACGGGAAAACCCAAAGGGGAACTATCTAGGATTTACGAAAAAAGAAAAAATGAAATACTAACCATACTTGAGAACCGAACGATCTATTGCGTTGGAGACCTTACCAAGTCTGGACACCCAAGACACGGAAGAATGTGGAATCTGAACAACAGAGATATGAGGGTTCTGAAGTGGAATTAAGCATACACAACCAGGCAGCTCATACAACGCTCTACAGTCGCGGGCTCCTTGCGTTCGCGACTCATGCAATTGATTGAGTAACAAGTGCTCTAAAGGGCGGTTTTGGAAGATGAATGCTCAAATGGAGGGTGAGTATAGGGGTATGGGGCGTTATTATCTGAAAGTGACCTTTAGGATCGCTCTACGAAGCTTAAAAGGCGGATCTTGGAGGAGCGAACGAGAGCTGTTCTCGTCGCTGGCTCGATCAAGTTGATTGGGCGGGAAAATGCCCTTTAAACGAGGTAGTAAATAGACCAATACGCGACAGGGCGCGCGCGAGAGGGTGGGTAGCCCCTGTGTTGGGCGCAAAACCCTCGTGAGTGTAGAATGAAGGGTTTCTTTCCGGTTCCCCGCAGGCGTGCGCGTTGCAAAAGGACACGCATCGCGCGCGTGCGTGGCTAACGCAGCTCCAGAGTTATTGGTTTCGAGATAGCAAAGGACATCGCGCACGCGAGGTGGTTGGACGAACTAGCAACAAGCATCGCGCGCGTGTGGCTGACAACTGGCCAAGCACAGGGACTTTGCTAACAAGTACGCGCAGGCGCGCGGAGCGAATGCCGACTGATGGGCAACGAGCGAGGGTCAGCAGGTAGAAGCGAAAAAAGAGACCCCCGGCACCCCCGCATACCCCATCCCGACTTTGTGGAGCGGGGTGGGCGTGTTGTGGTGGCACCCCCTCCTGTATTTCCTGAGATATTAGAACCCCCAATAGTTAAACGGCTATTTTTTAATATGTAAATTTCCGGTGCTGAAACAATTGCTTCGAGCTTGAGTGCAAACTACACTTACACCATCCTCAGAGGATGAAGCCTTTTCTGTATCTCCGAAGCTTGGCGGTCGTTCTCGTAGGCTTGATCTTTTTATTGCTCAATTCATTGGTACTCGGCCAAGGCTGGAAAGACTTAGATGAAGCGATAGCTGAAGGGTTTGAACAAACAAATGCCAAGGCCGAGCAAGGAGACAGTAAGGCGCAGTTCAATCTTGCAATGATGTACAGCTGGGGGAGCGGTGTTGAGAAAGACGACGAAAAGTTTGATTATTGGATAAAGAAAGCCGCCGAACAAGAGTATCCACCTGCTCTAATGTCATTAGCTGTCGGTTTTCTTAATCGCGAGGATCCAGAGAAGTTTTTGGAATTGGCGACCAAAGCTGCAGAGCAAGGGTACTGCGAGGCGATGCGACGATTGGGAGCGGAGTATTCTTGGGGCGGAAGTTTGCCCGAAGATTTTGAGAAGTCGAAAATGTGGTATAGTCAAGGAGCAGAGCGAGAATGTGCTGAATGCCAATATCACCTGGGTGGCTTCTACAAAAGTGACAATCGTGGAACGCCGCAGGATTTAGAATTATACGAGGGATTGCTAATCAAGGCTGCAGAGCGTGGAAGCAGCTGGGCTCCTTGGGAATTGCATCTGGAATATTATTCGGGAAAGCTGCTAAAATTAGACTACGAAAAGGCTTTCAAATGGGCGTTGTTTAGAGCGCAGGAAAGCTCCCAGAAACCGTCCAAATTGCGTGTGGCTGAAATGTATGACGAGGGGAAAGGGGTAGCCCAAGACTATCGGAAAGCTGCGAAGTGGTACGCTGAAGCGGCAGAGGATGACGAATTCAATAAAGGCGACTTCAGTGCTCAGACTAGGCTTGGAGAAATGTACGCCGATGGAATAGGCGTGCTGCAAGATTATGAAGAGGCGATTAAATGGTACTCAAAGGCTGCAGAGCAAGATTGGTACATTGCTCAATTCCAACTAGCCTGGATGTACTCTGAGGGGAAAGGCGTCCCGAAGGATTCTAAGCAAGCTCATAAATGGTACATGAAAGCCGCAGTCAACGGGAGCGATGCTGCGAAGAATAACCTTGGAGTTCAATATCGGTACGGAGACGGTGCGTTGCAGGATTATTCGAAAGCGCACATGTGGTATAACCTAGCTGCACTTGGCGGAGATGAACAGTCTCGTTCAAACAGAGATGCTGTCGCTGAAATAATGACCTCCGAGCAAATCGCCGAAGCCCAGAAGATGGCGCGGGAGTGGATGGAGGAGCATGGTGAAAAATGAATTATAAACGAGAATTCAAAA
>JAJFLS010000195.1 GCA_021772595.1 Opitutales bacterium | reverse complement strand
GATCGCTGCGATGGGAAATCTTTTGATCCCGCTTATGATCGGGTGCGACGATATGGTGTTCCCGAGGGTCAATCGGCTCTCGTACCAGATTTTCCTGCTCAGCGCGATTATCCTCCTCATCTCTTTCTTCGTCCCTGGCGGCGCCTTTGGAGGCGCTTGGACGGCTTATCCGCCACTGTCGGCGAAAGCGGCGTACAATGGCACTCCATTCGGAGCGCCCTTGTGGCTGATCGCGGTCGCGCTTGAGATTGTGGCCTTCCTGCTCGGTGGTATCAATTTCATCACGACGACGATGAACGCTCGAGCCAAGGGCATGAAGATGTACGACATTCCGATTATCGTTTGGATGATCGTGATCGCCAGCATCCTCTTCATGTTGTCGGTCGGACCACTCGTCGCGGGCGCGGTGATGCTGCTCTTCGACCAAACGGTGGGCACTGCATTCTTCGATGCGGCGGCCGGGGGAGATCCCGTCTTGTGGCAGCACTTGTTCTGGTTTTTCGGTCACCCGGAAGTGTACGTTGTGTTGCTCCCGGCGATGGGAATCGTGGGCGAAATCACTTGCACCTTCGCTCGCAAGAAGCTGTTCGCGTACAAGCTGATCCTCTACAGTTCGGTTGGCCTAGGCATTTTGAGCTTCTTCGTTTGGGCGCACCATCAGTTCATCTCGGGCGTGGATCCGAGAGCGACTTATCTTTTCACGACGACGACGCTGCTCATCTCGATACCGGTGGCGATCGTGATGTTCGCCTATATCGCGACGCTCTACGGCGGATCGATTCGTTTCACGACACCGATGCTTTTCGCGTTGGCGTTCACGGGCGAGTTTCTTCTCGGCGGCGTGACGGGTATCTGGCTCGGCTCGAGCGGCACGGATATCTATCTGCATGATACGTATTTCGTTCTGGCGCACTTCCACTACACGTTCGTTCCGATTGCGATCATCGCGACCTTCGCGGCGGTCTACTATTGGTTTCCGAAAATGTTCGGCCGGAAGATGAACGAGACTTGGGGTAAAATCCATTTTTGGGGAACGATCATTCCTTTCAACGGCATCTTCATTCCGCTCTTCATCTTGGGCGCTGGAGGACAGCACCGACGCATCTACAATTACCAGCACTTCCCGGATTTGGCCGGCGCCGACATGCAGGATATGCGCGTGTTCGCGACGATGTCGCTGATCGTGATGCTGATCTTCCAATTCGTGTTCATCGCCAACTTCATCGTCAGCCTCAAGCGTGGCGAGAAAGTGGGCAACAATCCTTGGAAAGCGAATACGCTGGAATGGGTAGCGGCTTCGCCTCCGCCGCACGGCAACTTCGGAGCGACCATGCCAGAAGTTTACCGTGGTCCTTACGAGTACTCGGTTGAAGGCCGCGAATCCGATTTTTGGCCGCAAAACGAGAAACCGACAGAAGAAGAAACCTGAAAATCTAGCGAATAATTTTACTATGTCTCACCAAATTATAGCGACAAGTCGCAGCCGCACAGGAATTCCCACTGGCCGTTTAGCGGTATGGTGGGTGATCGGCTCGGAAATTCTGATTTTCGGCGGTTTGATCGCCTCGTACCTTTTGAATCGATTCAATCACGGCCCGTCCTGGTCGGTCGAAGCGGCGAACACGAACACCTTTATCGGGGCCTGCAACACGTTCTGGCTTCTGACATCGAGTCTGTTTGTCGTGTTCGCTCACGCGGCCTCCGAAAAGCGGGACGCGAAAAAGACCCGCATGTGGATCTGGCTTACGATCATGCTCGGCGGGTTTTTCATGGGCTTCAAATTCTACGAGTACACTACGGAGATCCTGCACGGGTTTACGATCACCACGAGCAACTTCTGGAGCTTCTACTACACGGCGACCGGACTGCACGGTTTTCACGTTCTTTGTGGAATGGTCATCATGGCCATCATCGCAGAATGCGATATCAAGAAGGGCCAAAACTGGCACCGCGTGGAGAATATCGGACTGTATTGGCACTTCGTCGATATTATCTGGATTTTCCTCTTTCCGCTGATGTACATCGCGAAGTAATCGAAATTTAACTACTCTAATAAATGGCAGGTCATAAACATCCAAGCTACCTAAAGATCTACATCATACTGGTCGTGCTTTTCTCGATTAGTGTGGCTGGGCCGGAAATCGCCCCGGTGTTCGGAGCGTTCGCGAAGCCGATCGTTTTGATTACCGCATTCGGAATCGCGATTTGGAAAGCGTATCTCGTATGCGCATACTTCATGCATTTGAAGTTCGAGAAGATTTACGCCCCGTATATTCTACTCGCCTGCTTTTCGTTGCTAATCGTGTTTTTCTTTGGAACGGCGACGGACGCGATGTTCGCCAACGGGCACAATTGGGTGAAGCCTCAATCCGAAGAAGCAGCCACTGAAGAGGCGAAGGCCCGCAGTCATGTGCTTCACGCGGAGCACGGCGATTCGCATGAAGGCGACCATGGGGAAGCGGGTCACGGCGACGCCGACCACGATGAGGCGAATCACGAGGAGGGCGATGATAGCCACGACTCGGACGAGCATAACTAAAACTAAGAAATGATGAAGACGATCGAGCCGAGTTATGCCGGTCCAGGAGAGCCGAATCGCTCTCCGGCTCTGAGCACGAGCGCGCTCGGGATGCTCATTTTCATAGCGACGGAGCTGATGTTCTTTGCGTCGCTTATCAGCGCGTTTCTGATTATCAACGCATCGGCGGAAGTTTGGCCGCCAGAAGGGCAACCTCGTTTGCCGGCGCTGGCTACGGCGTTGAATTCTCTGGTTCTCTTCGCGAGTGGGTTTTCCATTTTTAAGGCCTACCGGGTGTTTGCTCAAGACGGACATAGCGAGAGCGCGCGAAAGCTGGTTCGACTGGCCCTGTGGCTGGGATCGATTTTCGTGGCGGTTCAGGGATTCGAGTGGATTCGGCTTCTCGGCTACGGGCTGACATTGACTTCGAGCCAGTATGGAGCGTTTTTCTATCTCATCATCGGAGCTCACGGAATTCACGCTGTGGGCGCGCTGCTGGGGCTTTGGAGACTGTATTTGAAGTTGAGAGCGGGCGATTTGGAGCAGCAAGGCTTTCAAGCCGTCTTGTTCTTCTGGTTCTTCGTCGTGGGAATTTGGCCGATCTTGTATGTGCTCGTTTATCTGAGCTGAGGCCATGAGCGCTAAATCGATAAGAGCAGGACTGACAATCGGGGCCGTGGCATTGGCCACGAAATCGAGTTTCGCTTGCGCGGTGTGTTCCGTCACGAGCGAGAAGGCGCGTTACGCCTATTATGCCACGACTGCGTTTATGAGCTTGCTGCCGATTCTCATGATTGGGGGAGTGGTCTACTACATCGCGAAGAAAGGCCGTTAGGTCTTTCGTTTTTGGCCCGCTCTGCGGGGTCTCTAATGAATCTATTTGAGGTTTTTGAAATAGACTTTTACCAGGGCGCGTTACTTACGAGGTAGCGCGTTTTTTATTTTACTATGAGCGAACTGATACAATCCTCCCAAGAAGACGCTGTGCGCGTCCGATACGCGAAAGCGGCCCAGGCCCGTGAGCAGTCTCTTTGCTGTCCAGTCGACTATGACAAACGTTTCCTGGAGGCCATTCCAGGCGAGGTCATCGAGCGAGACTATGGTTGTGGCGATCCGAGCCGCTACTTGAAAACTGGAGAGACCGTCCTGGATTTGGGGTCGGGTACGGGCAAAATCTGTTTCATCGCGTCCCAGGTCGTGGGGCCGAAAGGTCGCGTGATCGGTGTCGATATGACGGACGACATGCTGGAAGTGGCTCGCCGCAATGCTCCGGTTGTTGCGGAGAACGTCGGCTATTCGAATGTCGAGTTTCGCAAGGGACGCATCCAGGATCTGAAACTGGACCTGGAGGCGCTCGACGAAACTTTGGAAGGAAATCCGGTGGGCGACGCGAATGGTTTTCTCTCTTTGGAGGCGCGGGTGGAGAGTCTCCGGGCGGAGAAGCCCATGATCGAGGACGCGTCCATCGACGCGATCGTTTCTAATTGCGTGCTCAATCTTGTCGATGCGGATAAGAAGCGGCTCATGTTCGCGGAGCTGCATCGTGTTTTGAAAAACGGGGGGCGGGCGATCATTTCGGATATCGTTTCGGATCAGCCGGTGAGCGATGAGATGATGAAAGATCCCGAGCTGTGGAGCGGCTGCTTGTCCGGCGCGATGACGGAGACGGAGTTTCTGGAGGCGTTCGAGGAAGCAGGCTTTCACGGGATCCATTATCGCAAGTTCGATATCCAGCCGTGGCGCGTGATCGAGGGAATTGTTTTCCGGTCCGTCACGATCGAGGCGTTCAAGAACGTGTTGGAGCCGAGTTCGGATTTAGATCAGACAGTGATTTACAATGGGCCCTTCAAGCGCGTCGAGGACGACGATGGGCGGTTGCTTGAGCGAGGAAAACGCTATGTTGTGAGCGACCGCGTTTTCGAGTCGTATCAAAGAAACCCTTACGCGGAGAGTTTTACTCATATCGAGTCCAAGGTTACCGAGTACCGAGCCATTTCATCTAATGGCGATTCGTGCTGTTCGGATGAGGGAAGTTGTTGCTGACGGCTCGCATGAAACCCTTGATGCAGAATATCGCTTGCAAGCAAGCTCCTATAGTTGTCGAGCCGACGTCGTTTGAGGATCGGCTGGTCGAGGAAGGCCTGAATCTCGTTCGAAAAGCGCCAGCCGTGCTTCAGGTAAATTTGGGGAAACTCTGCAATCTCGCTTGCTCGCATTGCCATGTGAACGCGGGACCGCGCCGGAAGGAAATCATGACGCCAGAGACGATCGACCAGGTCGTTGAATGGTTTCGCGAATCTCGCTCGATCCAAACGATAGATCTAACCGGCGGCGCTCCGGAAATGAATCCGGATTTCAAATACGTCGTTTCGCGGATTCGAGAGATTGATCCGGACGTGACGATTATCGATCGCTGCAATCTGACTATCCTGCTTGAGCCCGGACACGAGCAGTTGGCTCAATTTCTCGCCGACAATCGAGTGGAGGTGGT
>JAJFLS010000194.1 GCA_021772595.1 Opitutales bacterium | reverse complement strand
GTCTTTTTTTTTCTTCGGGGCGGCCCCGGCTCACCCCCCGACCCTACTGTTTAGAGTTATTCAGCTCTCTCTAAGTATTTTGGCCATAGTAGGCGTTGGCTCCGTGCTTGCGAAGGTAGTGCTTGTCGAGTTGCGCTTGCGAAAGGGAGGCGGCGTCTGGCATGAGAAGCTGCGCTTTCATTGTCATCTCGGCGATGATCTCCAGCGCGAACGCGTTCTCGATTGCCTTGGCTCCACTGGATCCCCAGACGAAGGGAGCATGACCGTGGAAGAGCGCGGCATTCACTTGATTCGGGTCGATATTCTGAAAGGCCTCGATGATGACGTTGGCGGTTTCCCACTCGTAGTGACGCTCGATCTCTTCTGGATTGATTGGACGAGTAATCGGTACTTCCCCATAAAAATAGTCTGCATGAGTTGTTCCCATGCAGGGGATCGGCAGTCCCGCTTGAGCATAGGCGGTCGCGTTTCTCGAATGCGTGTGAACGACAGAAAGAATATCTCCAAATGCCTGATACAATCGCATGTGGGTTGGCGTATCGGAAGAGGGACGAAGTTCGCCTTCGATTTTGATCGCTTCGAGATCTAGGACGTGGTTCTCGTCCGGCTGGGCATCGAGTGCTAACACGACGATGTCTTCGGGCTTGAGCGAGTCGTAGGCCACGCCGCTCGGCTTGATGGCGATGACGCCGCGTTCGCGATCGGCAACCGACACGTTCCCAAATGTGAGATCGACGATGTTGCATGCCGGAAGCTGCTTGTTCGCTTCGCAGCATTCTTCTTTCAAGGCTTGGTATTCGCTCATTCGATGTGAAACTCTCTAGAAATTGATTACGCTCTCGCCCGTTCTTTAATTGATAGCAGGTCTTTCATGACTTTGCCCAGATCTTCGGTTTTCACGCCGCCGAACGCGTCGTGAAGTTTCTTATACAGCGCGAACAGTTCGTTGTAGACGGCTTGTGATTCGGGGTTCGGCTTGTAGCTGACGTCTTTCAATCGAGTCATCTTCGCCTGGGCAGTTTCGAAGTCATCGTAACCGCCGTTTTCTGAGCCCGCTAGCACGGCAGCGGAAACGGCTGAGCCGAGGGCGCAAGTTTGCGAACTCCCGGAGATGAGCATCTCGCGGCCCGTGATGTCTGCGTAAATCTGCATGAGCAACGGATTTTTCTCGGCAATGCCGCCCGCGCAAACCACTCGCGTTACCGGCACGCCGTACGCTTCGATTCGTTCGAGAATCATTCGAGCGCCAAAGGCGGTTCCTTCGATTAGGGAGCGGTAGATTTCCGACTGGGTTGTGTGGAGCGTTTGTCCAATGAGCGCTCCCGCGAGGAGCGGGTCGACCAGGATGGTACGGTTTCCATTGTTCCAATCCAAGGCGAGCAAGCCGATTCCGCCGGGTTTATAGGCTTCCGCCTCTTTCGTGAGACGCGCGTGGGTCTCGCCATCTCCTTTGCATACATGGTTGACGAACCACGCGAAAATGTCGCCGACGGCGGATTGGCCCGCTTCGATGCCGTAGTAGCCCGGAAGGATTGCGCCTTTGACGATTCCGCAAATACCGGGGATGTCGGCGACTTCCTTGTTCGCTTTGACGACGCCACAATCGCAAGTCGAGGTGCCGATGACCTTTACGAGAGTGCCTTCGTCCACGCCCGCTCCGATGGCGCCGTAATGCACGTCGAATTCGCCGATGGCAATCGGGATTCCCGCTGGAAGTCCGAGTTTGGTCGCCCAGTTCTCACAAAGCTCTCCGGCTTTCTCGCTCGCGTCGAACGCCTTTTCGTAGAGACGATCCCGGAGTTCGGCCAGCTTGGGATCGAGTAGGGCGAGGAATTCCTTGTCTGGCAAGCCGCCCCAATCGTCCGCGTAGAATGCTTTGTGGCCCGCCGCGCAGATGCCGCGCTTCACCTGCTTGGGATCGGTGACTCCTCCGAGAATCGCGGGAATCCAATCGCAAAGCTCCACCCAGCTATAGGCAGCGTCAAAGACCTCGGGCGCTACGTTCAAGCAATGCCAAAGCTTGGCCCAAAACCATTCCGAGGAATAGGTGTTGCCGCATTTGGCTAAATACTGAGGGCGATGGGCGCGGCCAAGCTCAGTGATTTTCGCTGCTTCTTCCACGCTCGTGTGGTCCTTCCAGAGCCAGCACTCCGCCGCCAAATTGCCCGCGAAATTCGGCTTCATCGCCAGCGCTCCGTTTTCTTCGTCAACCGGGATAGGACTCGATCCCGTCGAATCCACGCCGATGCCGATCACTTTCTCCGCGGAAAAATCCGGATCGATCTTCGCGGCTTCGGCGAGCGCTTCCTTAATTGTCGTCTCGACTCCGGCCAAGTAATCGCCCGGGTGCTGCCGGGCCAAATTGTGGTCGTTGCTATCCAGCAGAATGCCCATCTCGCCGCTGGGATAGTTGAAGACCGAAGCCCCGACCTCATTGCCGTCGTCGCATCGAGCCACGATAGCTCTGACCGAATTCGAACCGTAATCTACTCCAATCGTGTAAGCCATAGGAAGAATAAGTAAGGATGACGCTCCCACTACTAGATTTCGGCCATCCAAAGTAAAACCCTTTGTTCGGTAGAAGGTAATGTCGGTGGAAGGGAAACTGATGGCCGTGACGAAACGCCGTGCTTGCAGACAGGATTCTCTCTGTAGCCGCGATCGGCGGTCTTGGGAAAAATATTCCGCGATCAGCGATCGCGGCTACAGGAAGTGCGTTCCTACAAGATGGACTGGATCGACCCTATTGATAGTCGTCTCCGATCGTGTTGCGGAGCAGTGATTTTCGAACTTGAGTTTTCAAACGGCGTCGTATTGTTTTCCGGCTTCATTTCGCCTCGGGCGAATTTAGTGGGGCAGTAGCTCAGCTGGATAGAGCACCTGATTTCTAATCCGGTGGTCGGGGGTTCGAGTCCCTCCTGCCCTACCAGCTATGCAGATAGCGTCAACTTTAGGTGGCTATTCAGTGTAGGAGCCTGCTTGCAGGCGATTTTCCTTGGGGATCGCCTGCAAGCAGGCTCCTACAATTT
>JAJFLS010000193.1 GCA_021772595.1 Opitutales bacterium | reverse complement strand
CCGAAGCCTCTCGCAAAGAGCAACGCATGATAGACGTTGCCGAGTTTACCAGGATCTGAGTGGAACTTCGATACGCACGGAAATAGAGATTTGATAGGAATTTGAGCTGCAGCAATCTGTGTGGATCCGTGCTATACGTGGGCGAAAATAGGCCACACGCCTAAAATTGGACTGCCTCTTAGAAAGTATCTAATAAATGCTGTGAAAGCTCGGGACGGCGCCCGAGCACTACCTATTTGAAGGGAATTCTAAGGTAGCGAACGGGCGCCGTCCCGTTCCAACGATTCGCCGAACTGACTTATTAAACAGTCTCTTAGGGACTGTTTAATAAGTCTGAAGTATACATTCGAATGTAGAGGCTCTGCTTGCGGAGACCGCGTATGAAGAGTTCTCGCTTCTTCTGCGGTCTTCGCAAGCGACGCCATCTACAGATTTGCGACTTATTAGACACTCTCTTAGCCTGCGACTCGGAGGTGTTCGCTCCCGAGAGGGAGAATGGGGGCGCTCCTTCGGTTTCGTCCTAGATCTCAGTCTCGCTCGATGCCCCTGCGAAAAAATCGAAATTTCTTTTCATAAAAATGGGTGGCTAGGGTGTCTCAGCATTGATATGGTCTCGTTTTTCTACTGATGCCCCCTGAATTTTCAGATCAAAGCCGCTGGTTTGCGGAGAATCTGCAGCCGCACGAAGCGATGCTGCGCGCATGGTTGAAGAGCCGATTCTCCGAACTTGATTTGGACGATGTGATTCAGGAGGCCTACCTGCGAGTGTTCAAGGCCCATGAGAAGAAAACGGTTAAAGCCCCCAAGGCCTTCCTTTTCGCGACGGCTCGGAACATCGCTCTCAACGTGATACGAGCTTCTAACGTTCGTGGGGACCAAAGATCGATGCAGGCCGAAGTTTTAGATGTTCTGGATGAAAACGAGGACATTCAAGAGACCGTTGCTCACAATCAGGAACTGGAGACTCTGACGATAGCGATCCAATCGCTTCCCAGGCGTTGTCGCCAGATATTCACTCTTTGCAAAGTCTACGGTATGACTCCGAAAGAGATTTCAGAAGAGCTCGGCATCTCGCTTCCGACCGTTTATACGCAACTTTCAATCGGCGTAGATAAGTGCTCGGAATACGTGCTTAGTTGCAGCAAGGTTAAAGCGCTATGAATAAGGAAACACCAGAGCCGGACGAATCGAAGAAGGCACGTGTTAATCGAGAAGCCTCTCAGTGGGTGGTTAAGCAGTCTTATAGCTATTCGCCTGAAGAGCAGGATGCGTTCTTCGATTGGCTCGCAGATGAACCCGATCATGCGGAGGCCTATGCGAGTCGTCAGAAGACTTGGAAGCATTTGGATATTCTCGCTGATTGGCGGCCGGAGCACAGCTTGAAGCCCAATCCTGATTTACTGGATACAACCCGGACTAAGGGAATTTTCTCGGCGACGAAAGTCATAAAGCTGGTTCTTTCTGTAGCGGCGGTACTCGCGGTTATGTTTGCCGGATGGCAAATCGTTGGAAATTCGGGACCGCAAAAGCTGGCGCAGGGCGCTTTTGCCGAAGCCTATGAGCGCCATGTATTGGAAGACGGGTCGGTCGTTGAATTGAACCGAGGTGCCCAAGCTACAGTTGATTTTACCGATGGTAGCCGCCGAGTTAACCTCGATTTGGGAGAGGCGCATTTTTCGATCGCGAAAGATGCGGAGCGACCGTTTGTGGTGGTGGCTCAAGGAATAGCGGTGCAGGCAATGGGGACTGTATTCAACGTGCAGATCGGCGAGGATTCCGTGGACGTGCTCGTGACTGAAGGGCGCGTGATGGTGGGGCCAAAGTTGATAGACGAGCCCGCTTTGAGCGTGGATGATCTGGGAGCGACAGTTCAGGAATTGAGCGCTGGACAACGGGCGGTTGTCGATTCGAGCCCATACGCTTCTCTTCCGAAGATCGAGACGATTTCCGAGATCGAGATCGGTAAAGAGCTCACCTGGCTGAATCAGGTTCTCGACTTTACCGCGACGCCGCTTTCCGAGGTCGTGCTTGAGTTTAATCGCCGCAACAAGCGAAAGATCGTGATTGAAGATCCCTCCATTGAGGATCGCGCCGTGACGATATCGCTCCAACCAGATAACATCGATGGATTTGTAAGTGGGTTGGAACTGATGAATATAGAAGTTGAGAGAATTGAAGATTCAGTTATTGTCCTTCGTTCGAAAAGCTCTCGATAGAGTGAGCTCTTGGAGCGTAGGGGCTCGCTCGCGGCGACCGCGTAGGAAGATGGGCAACTGCCGCCGCCCCATGGCGTTGCGAGGCTCGCCTTTGTTGAGACCGACTCCATAAGATTCTAAGAGCGTTTTGCAGAGCCGGCGCTTGCGCCGTACCACGAAAGGCCGAGTGTGATTTTCCTACGCGTCGCCAGCGCCAGCCCTACAGCGAATACAAGGTATGTCGTGTGCTGGATACGGTGAATCAATCGGTGCGCTCAAGGAAGAAAACGGGAGATTCCTTTTGAGTTATTCGGAAAATTTCTATTACTTTTCATAAAACTATAACCTTGGAGTGTCTTAGGTGTTGTGAACCGCTTCACCAAGTCAATGGCACTCATTTCGGGCGAACTACAGCTATGCGTAGGCAATGAGGCTTTTCATTGGGAATTTCATCGCTCTCCAGTTTCTGGTGAGCGTATTCGTTCAGTGCGCATTCGCGCAGGAGACTGCGGAGATAAAGCGGCCGTACAATGTGCCGGCTGGGTTTGCTGCGAAAACGCTAAGAATCGCGGCCGAGCAAGGACACATCGAACTCGTTTACGCAAGCGATGTGATCGTCGGATTCGAGACCAATCGGATTCACGGGCGATTCCTGGCAGAGGATGCTCTGAACCGGATGCTGAAGAACACGACCCTCGTTGCCGTTCCGGTTAGCGGCGGTGATGCATTCGGAATACTGAATCGAGCGAAGAAAGGAGGTAAATCCCCAAAGCGCTCTGAAAACAATCAACCACAAGATACAACTAAACGTACTCAAATGAACTTAGAAGAAAGCAAAAAGAAAAAGACAATCGGCGGCCTGTTCAAAGGGCTGCTCGCGCTTGCCGCCGCAGCCTCTCCGAATCTATCCGCTCAGGACGACTCGGAAAACGAAGTCTACGAGCTAAGCCCTTTCCAAGTAGATGCTTCCCAGGATACTGGATACACCGCTACCTCGACATTGGCTGGAACGCGTGTGCGGACGAACCTCAAGGATTTGGGCGCAGCCATTAGTGTCTATACCTCTGAGTTTCTCGAAGACACCGCAGCGACTGACGCTGCAACCTTGTTGTCCTACACTTCGAATGCAGAAGTGGGTGGCAATCAAGGCAACTTTTCTGGCGCTGAAGCGGTGGAGGATGATCGCTATTTTCAGCGTGATGAGCGGACCAACCCGCAGCAAAATCAGCGTATCCGTGGATTGGGACGTGCGGATCTGACGCGCAACCTATTTCTCACTGACATCCCATTCGATAGTTATAACACAGACCGAGTCACGGTAAGCCGTGGACCCAATTCCCTGCTATTTGGTATAGGGAGTCCGGGCGGAGTGATTGAGAACTCCACTAAGCAAGCCATTCAAGGAAATGATTTTGGAGAAGCGCAGATTCGGATCGACAATTACGGTAGTTTGCGAGCCTCTTTCGACTATAATAAATCTTTAGTTGAAGATCGGATAGCCCTTCGGATTGCTTTGCTAAGTGAAGATGCAGAGTACAAGCAGGAGCCCACTTTTGACGACCAAACTCGTTTCTACGGCGCTCTGGATGTCGTATTGTCCAAGAACGAAGGGAGCGACGCGTTTGATGCCACCAGATTGCGGGTGAATTTTGAAAAGGGGGACCAGGAAGGATCGCCAGTTGAAATCATCCCTCCATCGGTCGCCTATCACGGATGGTTCGAGCCAACGTCGGCCAATATCCAGCAGTTTTCGGGAATCGCGCCACCTTCTCGCGTGGTATCCCCGAGCGAAGGGGGAACGTGGCAGTTTCAGGAAACGTTCAATCCACTAGAAATCAATTCCGAAGGGGGGATCAATACCAATACCCATCCCAGTGTGTTTCGCTGGATCGCGGCAGTTTGGGATGACCCAAATAGCTCGACAGCCAATTTGGGCACCGGAGATGGCCTTCAAGGTTACCAAGGTTTACTGACCTGGAATGCAGGAAGAGGAGACACATTAGACAGTACTGGCCTGGCGGGTACGGCGGCTGCGATTGCGGCCTTCGGGCCTAATGCTCCGGGAGACACTCCTGTTAATCGAACCGTGGATTACCATGCGAATAGTCCTTTTTCCGAACCTTATGCGATCGGATTTTCGATTCCGACTATACAGAATACGAACGTATTCGACTATCGGAATAAGATCTATTCTGGAGGGGTCGATAGGGTAGATCGCGAATTTGACGATATCAATTTCGCTTTCGAGCAAAGTTTCTTCGACAATAAACTCTCGATCGAAGTCGCGTATGACGAACAGCACTACGAAACTCATCAAGACTTTCTATTCACTGGTAGTGGAGGTACCAGCACAACTGGTCCTTACGATCTTTATGTAAGCATATCGGAGTATTTGCAGAATGGCCAGCCAAACCCAAATCTAGGGAGAGCTTACACCCGACTTGGGCGACCCGAAACGAGGTTTGCGGAGGTAGACCGAGAGACGTTTCGGACGACCGTTTTTGGCGAGCTGGATTTTTCTAAGAAAGACGGTTTCTCGAAATGGCTCGGTCGTCACCGCTTCACCGGACTTTACAACGATCACAAACGGGACGCTCACAGTCTTAATTTTCGGGAATCATGGGTGAGTAACGACTTCGATGTTCGCGCGGCGGTACAAGGGCCCAATCTCAATAGCGCACGCAGTACGGCGGGTATGATCTTTTTCTCGAGCGACTCCTTGCTGGGCCTCCAGTCCATTGACGATGTTCGGATAAATCAGCTTAACGTAAAACGTCCGCAACCGGGAGATTCGTACTTGGTAAACTATACAGATACGAGTTCCGCCGATAGATCTGTCGCTGAGAGGACCCTCCGAAACGGAAATGTCCAGCTAGAACGCTGGCTCAACAATGAGGGCATTAGCCAAACCAATATTGAGGCCAAGGCATTTGCATTGCAGAGTTATCTGTTCAATGAGAATATCGTGGGTCTATACGGCTATCGCGAAGACGACACCACCAGTTTTGCCAGAGCCACCGAGGCCGAAACGGGACTCGATGACCGGATTGGTCTTGGCGTTTGGAATCCTGATTTCACCCGACTCTCGACTACGCCGAGTCTCGTTGAAAGCGGCGATACCACTACTTGGAGTATAGTGGCACGGTTTCCTGAAGATGTTTTGGGAGAACTTCCCGGAGGCATGGACATACAAGCTCACTATGCGGAATCGGAAAATTTCAATCCGGTAGGTCTCAGAAACAATGCTTTGGGTCAATCGATTGGCCAGCCAGGGGGGACAACTGAGGAGTACGGGTTCCAAGTCGGATTTGCCGAAAACAAATACATTATAAAAGCCAACTGGTTTACGACGGCCCTGAACGACGTGGATGCGGCCCCGCGCGTAAATATAGGAAGCGAGGCCTATGGTGCGATTACCCGCTACCGCCAGGCCCAGATTGATGGAATAGATTTTTCCGAGCAACTCGTCACTGTAAATGGAGATCCCGCGAGCTACCCTATCCAGGATTATGATACGTTTATCGATACGATGCTGAACAATGTACCGGCGGAATTCCGCGCTCTCACTAATCCGCGGATGGCCGACAACGAGCTCAATGATGGTCTTTGGGATACGATGGAGTGGGACAATATTCCGGCTCTTCGGTCCACCCAGGATCGCATAGCGGATGGCTTTGAAATCGAGTTTGTGGCAAACCCTGTGCCGGGCTGGCGTATTTTGGGGAATATCAGCCAGCAGGAGACTATCCAAAGCAACACGGCATCTGTCATGGCTGCTGTGGTGGAAGAGTATAACGCAAATTTGCAGGCGTCGAGAGCAGGCGAAGTGAATAGGGCGCCCGACCTCACCGTGCAAACGCGTCCCATCAACGAAATTTGGCTGGTCAACGGAGTAGCTCCGATCCGCGGCGCCACTGCGCTAGACAACACGATTTCAAACGAACAACGCGAGTGGCGCTATACCTTTGTAACGACCTACCAATTCATGGAAGGAAAGTTTAAGGATTTCTCGATCGGGGGCGCCGGGCGTTGGCAAAGCGAGGCCGCCACCGGCTATGTTTTCGGGCTAGATCCGGATACCAATGTTCCGGTGCCGGATGTTAACAGGCCGTTCTTTGACGATGGCCTGTTTAGCGGCGACCTTTGGGCGTCTTACGAAAGACAGCTAACCGACAAAATCCATTGGAGGGTGCAGTTGAATATTCGCAATGCATTCGGCGACAACGACGACGTGCCTGTAAAGACCAATCCCGATGGGCAGGTTGCTGTTATTCGTATCCCCAATCCAAGGACGATATATCTGACTAACACATTCAGCTTCTAGATCGATTTATCAGCATAGTTGATAAATCTATTCCTTTCGGGCAATTACCTCGAACCCGCGTCATTACTCACGCTGGTAGCGATCAAGCTCGGGGCGACCGCTGGACAACACAATTGTTCAGTCACTAGAAACAGTGCTCGGAGATTGGTCGCTACCTTTTGGATGCCTCGGGGCTTGTTCCGAGATTATTTGCCAGACCTCTTTCACCCTCCGCTGGCACTGGTTAACTGGAAGCTTGCCTGAACGCGGTTGAAAGATAGAGAATTAGGCATGCCTATTGATCGAAGCTTCAATTATTTGGTGAGCGTTGCTTTGCTGTTGTCTCAAACGAGCATAGCGGGTCCGTTGGCGAAGAAGGGGGAGCTGGTTTTGAACAATCCGTTCGAGGGGTCCCTCCTCAGGCATGAATTAGTGGATCTAAAAGTTGGCTGGAGCCTTGAAATACTGGACGAAAAAGCGAGAGCCACGGTCGCCGGAAAGACAATTGAAGGCGTGTATCCGGCACTCATCTTCGAAAAATCGAAGATCGGCCTGAACTCAAGATTGGCAGGCGGAACTATTCGGAATTACAAAGCCAGGAAGGTTGGGGCGGGTTCGTGAATATTGATTGTATCCTAGAAACGTATTATGGAAAAAAGAAAATGGATTTTAACGCTGCTGCTTGCGCTGCCCTGTTTGGCTGAGGAATATCGGCGGCCAAATATCGTATTCATATTTTCCGATGATCACGCGGTCCAGGCGATTAGCGCTTATGGGTCGAAGATCAATCGGACGCCGAATATCGACCGGCTGGCGGATGAGGGGAGCGTTTTTCTCAACTCGTTTTGCGGCAACTCGATTTGCGGTCCTTCGCGGGCCTCGGTTCTCACTGGCAAGCACAGTCACCTAAACGGCTTCTACACCAATGACGGGGGAACGCAATTCGACGGGGCGCAAACGACGTTTCCCAAGCTCCTCCAAAAATCGGGCTATCAGACCGCCCTCGTAGGGAAGTGGCATTTGAATTCGGAACCGACCGGGTTCGACT
>JAJFLS010000192.1 GCA_021772595.1 Opitutales bacterium | reverse complement strand
CCTACCTTTGTGTTCCGCGAAAACGCCGTCGGGAACGATACTCCTTTCCAGCATGTCCAAAATCTTCGCCCTCGACGTCATCCTTGAATGAATCTATGAGGGAAAACTAGAATCATTATGAAAATGTCTCTTAAAAGAAACTCCGTCCGTTCTCTGCCATGGATCGCCTCTGTCGGCGCGATTCTGATGGCCCTTGTCGCGTCAAGATTGGCAGCGGCGGAGCCCGTTGAAATCTGGATCAGTTCGCAGCAGGATAAGATCTACTACGAGCAGATGGTACGGCTTTATCAAAAGGAGGTCGATTCGGACTTCACTGCGGATATCAAAGCTTTCGGCTTCCGGGAAATGCCCGACAAGCTCGCCATCGCGTTTAAGACCCAGACCAACACTCCGGACATCGTGCAGCTGGACGAGGTTTTCTTCGGCATGTACCTCCAGGACGAAACGCCGTTCGTCGATCTGACTGATCGCGTGAAGGCGGCGGGGCTCGACAAGACGCTCATGCCCCAGCGGCTGGAATTGTTTACCCATGGCGACCGCGTGCTGGGCGTGCCTCAATCGTTGAGCGCGATTGTCCTTTATTACCGCCGCGATATGTTCGAGCAATTCGATCTTTCGCCGGACCAATTCCAAACGTGGGATGACCTGGTTAGCGTCGGAGAGAAACTGGCCGAAGACAACCAGTCGTTTCTCGCGATGGACCCAAGCTACTTCGGGATTCTGCTGCGCCAGCGCGGCGGGCATCTTTTCGACGAAGAGGGCAACGTTCTTCCCGATTTCGAGCTGGCCGTCGACACCTTGGATTTCCTTTCGAATTTGGCTCAAAAACGAATTGGCCTAATGCCCGATCGGAGTTCGATTTTCGACCCCGTCTTTTTCGGTGGCGATGTGGCGAACAACGAGATCATGGCGATCATCGGAGCGGATTGGTATGGACTGGATATGATCCAGCAATTTTCGCCCGAACTGGAAGGAGAGTGGGGGATCATGCCTCTACCAGCATGGATAGACGACGCGGGCAATGCCTCGATTCGCACTTCGACTTTCGCGGGCCAAGGACTTACAATCTACAAAGGCAGCCCCGTTATCGACGAATCTTGGAAGTTCATCGAGTTTGTCATGACAAACAAAGACGCGAACGCGCAACGGTTTCTGCAAGGGAATAGCTTTCCCGCCTACAAGCCTTCGTTTAGCGACGTCCGTCTGCTCCAGCCGCAACCGTTTTTCGGATACGACTCCATGGGGCAAATTCTAGTGGACCTCGCTCCGGACGTACCACGCGTGGCGATGAATGCGAAACGACCGATGGCGGTGTTCATGATTCAGGAAGGTCTTCTGAGCGGACTAATGTACGGCGAAGGCGATGCCCGCACGGCTCTAACGCAATTCAAGCAGCAGCTCGAAAGCGGTGGCGGACCACCCGATGACCAGCAGTAAACGTATCGAGAATGTGACGACGCGGTTGCATGGCATTTTAAAAATTTTCGTAGCGGGATGACTGCGTCATTCCGAAGCCAGTATGCAATCAATCCGGAAAGCGAATCCGAATAGCGATGTCGCTGCCGACCGCTAGATTCGATATTCCGTGGGGCCGCGTGTTTTTGGCGGCTCCGTTCTTTCTTTTTCTAGCGATCTTCTGGGCGGTGCCGCTCGGTCAAGGAGTTGGCTTGAGTTTGGAGTCGGACACGCTTTGGGGCGAATCTCATTTCGTCGGCTTCAAGCACTATTCGAACTTGCTTCAGGACCAACGCTATTGGAAGGCGGTTCTAAATACGTCAGTCTTCACCGTATCGACGGTGGCTTGTGTAATCACTCTGGCGCTGGTTTTCGCTCACGCTTTGCGCGGGTGCTGGGGAAAGCTTCGCGGTCCGTTGACCTTCGCTTTAATGGTGCCAGGGCTTTGCCCGCCAACGGTGTTGGCGCTTTTGTTTCTGCTCGTTTTTCACGGACAGGAGGGACTTTTGAATCGATGGCTAATCCAGCCTCTTGGCTTCGAAACGGTGAATTGGCTTGCCGATCCGGATTTCATTTTGTCTGGGATCGTGATCCAGGCAGTTTGGCGTTGGACGGGATTCATGAGCTTTTTCTTGCTCTGCGCGTTAAATGCCAGGCCGCGTGACGTGCTCGATGCTGCGGAGATTGATGGGGCGAATGCTTGGCAACGCTTTTCCAAAATCACTCTGCCGCTGATCGCGCCGACGCTGCTGTTCTGCCTGATCTATCTCGTCGTCGATTGCTTCGCTCAATTCGCGGGATCCTACGTCTTGTTCGGCGGGTCGGGTGGCACGAACGATGCGGGTCTGCTGCTGGTCTCCTATGCTTATCAACGGGCATTTGTGGGCGGAGGTTTCGGGTCGGGCGCGGCGGTTAGTCTTTCGATCGTTCCTTGGCTGGCGGGCATGCTTTTTCTGATCGCGCTGTCGCCGCGCTATTTTTGGAAGGCGGGCCAATCGTGAATCGCCGTACGATAAATCGGACTGTCGCCAGCGTGCTAATGCTCCTAGTCGCGGTCGTTTTTCTGTATCCGCTTTTCTGGATGTTGCTCGGCAGTTTCAAGGCGAATAACGAGATTTTCAATACACGCGTTTTCTGGCCTGAGAATTGGTCCGGCCGTTACTACGGTATTTTGTTTAGCGGCGAGTATTTCGATTTCGGCAGGAGTTTGGCGAATTCGATTTTCGTTTCGCTCGCTCAAGGGATTGGCGCAACCGCTTTGGCGGCGATGGCGGGGTTCGTGTTGGGCGTCTATCGCTTTCGAGCGCGGATGCCGCTGCTCGGTTTGGGTTTACTGGTTGTGCTTATTCCAGCTCAAATGATGGCGCTGCCCTTGTTTACATGGGTGAACACGCTTGGCCTGTTCGATAATCCGCTGGGCGTTGTTCTGCCTGGATTAGTGAGCGGTCTAGGACTGTTGTTTTTCACACGCGTGTTTCGACAAATTCCAGTCGAACTACTGGATGCGGCCCGTATTGAAGGAGCTTCGGAAGGGCGGATCTTTTTGACGATCCTGCCTTTGGTGAAACCATTTTTGATCGCCTTCGGGTTCGCCCATTTCGTCCTCGCCTGGCACGCGCACGTAATTCCATTGCTGATATTGCATAGCGATGGCGTTAGGACATTGCCCTTGAGCTTAGCAGCGTTGTTCGGCAGTAGTCTCAATTCTCCACAGGCAGTGCTGTTGGCGGGTTCGGCGATCGGAATGGCGCCGCTGATCATTGTATTCGCGTTCGCTTATCCACGGTTGAAATCGGCCCTTCAGGAGTTTGTTGCGTCGTAGTTGGTGAGAATCCACTTCGAGGTCTCGAAGTAGCTACGTTGAGAATCTTAGGACAACGCTTCGCTAGATCCCCGACGAGTCGGGGCAATGATCTCATGCGCTGCATGAGCTAGGATTCGAATTGCGAAAAGGGGTTTCGAATCATTGCTTCGCAAGGCGAGGATCTTTGCACCGCGATGCGGGGATCGAAGGAGCGTAGCGACTGTTGTCTCACTCATTCCTGATCTATTTTTCGACATTCGCGAAGGTTTGAATGTAGACGATGACGTCTTTCAGATCTTGATCGCTCAAGGCATTCACGGTGTACGCCATCTGCATGCCGTAAATATCTTCGAAATGGTATCCGCGTTTTCTGGACGCGAATTTTCGGAGTTGATCGAGCAGGTACCAGTCCTCTTGGATGTCGAGTGGGGGGGAGTTCAGGGTTTCGACTCCTTCACCTTTGGCTCCGTGGCATGGAATGCAGGATTGGTAGTGGGTCTTTCCTTTCTCGGCATCGCCTCTCACAAGCGGATGATAGGGCTTGGCGGGAAGTTCCTCGATGTAGCGGGCGAGAAGATCGATGATTGCTTGGCCCGCATATCGATCCCGAGTGGATCCCATGAGAAACTCGGACC
This sequence comes from Opitutales bacterium, assembly GCA_021772595.1. Classification (GTDB taxonomy): domain Bacteria; phylum Verrucomicrobiota; class Verrucomicrobiia; order Opitutales; family Opitutaceae; genus Pelagisphaera. The sequence goes on along the minus strand of JAJFLS010000192.1, from coordinate 4,333 downwards.
GGTTGTCGGGATTCTGGCCTCGGACTCCTGAGAGAAACATCGATAGCTGGTTTCGGCTGTACCAAGCGGGAAGGCCGTCGATGATTGGTCCGCGCTGCATTTCCTTAGTGCTATGGCAAATCAAGCACGATTCGAAAGCCGTTTTGGCGAGCGCTCGTTCTTCGGGATATAGTGACTTGTCCGGCGAACAGGCCGTGAGAGCGAAAGACGCGGAAACCAGAAGAAGCCAGGAGGGGGCTTTGATTGAATCGTGGTCTCGAGGGATGTGGCGCATCGGTATTAGTCCAGAGGCTCTAAGAGTCTGATTAATAAGTCAATGTAGGGCGGTCCTACATGCGGGACCGTAACCCGTACGCCGATTGTAGGAGCCTGCTTGCAGGCTCCTACAATCGGTTGATCTCGGTGGAATCCAGAAGTTGAGAGTTGCAGGGAAGGGGCCTCTGGGTTTGCTTCGTTGCGTATGAAGGCTGCTTCTTTTCTTCTATCCTTATTGGGCGTAGTTGTCGCTTCGAGCGTTTCTTCGGGAAAATCGCCAAATGTGATTCTTTTCATCGCGGATGATGTTAGCTGGAACGATTTTGGCTGCTACGGAAATGAGGGCGTGCGGACGCCGAATATTGATGCTCTTGCGGAAACTGGTCTCCGGTTTACGAACGCCTATCTCACGGCGAGTAGTTGTAGCCCGAGCCGAGCGAGCATCGTGACGGGACGGTATCCTCACAATAATGGGAAGGCGGCCGAACTTCATTTACCGATCGCAGATCACTTGCCGTGGTTGCCGGAGATTTTGCGGGAACAGGGCTACTACACGGCATTGTCGGGCAAGAATCACATGAAGCGTGTCCATCCGCGAGAGACGCCTCCGTTCGATCACGTTGACACCGGCCGTTCTGAGGATAATCGCGGCGGCGAAGCGAACTGGCAGGCGCTCACTCGTGACCGGCCTAAAGATAAGCCGTTCTTTTTCTGGTTCGCCTCCTACGATGCTCACCGCGCTTGGGATGGGGACAAGGATTGGAAGCCCGAAGTCTACGGTCCGAAAACGCGTCCTGAGGATGTGGTGGTGCCTCCCTTTCTTTTGGATACGCCTGAGACGCGGGATGATCTGGCTTCGTATTACAACGAGATCAGGCGATTCGATTATTTCATCGGTCAAGTCGTGGAGGAGTTAAAGGAGCAGGACGAGCTAGAGAATACGCTGATCTTCGTGCTGGCGGATAACGGGCGTCCGTTTCCGCGAGCTAAAACGCGCTTGCACGATTCGGGTATGAAAACGGCTTTGGTCGCCCATTGGCCGGAGGGTATCCGTTCGGCCGGGACGACGGCGAGCTTGGCTAGCGTCATCGATCTCGCTCCGACGATCATTGAAGCGGCAGGAGGAAAGGCTGGGTCGACGTTTCAGGGAATTAGCTTGTCACCAATTTTCAAGGACAAATCTGATTCGCCGCGCAGGGTCGCTTTTTCGGAGCACAACTGGCACGACTATGAAGCTCTGGGGCGCAGCGTTCGGGCGGATGGGTTTATTTATTTGGAAAACGATCGACCGGAAACGGCTTGGCAAGGACCGGCGGATTCGGTGCGTTCGGTTTCCCATCGTCAATTGCTCGAAGCGGAGAAAGCAGGTTCTTTAAGCGCTGCTCAAAAGGATGTCTTCTTGGCTCCTCGGCCAAGGATCGAGCTCTACAATGCGGGGAAGGATCCGCATCAGTTAAACAATTTGGCAGGCAATCCCGAGTTTTCGACGAAGCAGAAGAAGCTGGCGGCGCTATTGTTTCAATGGCGCGAACAAACGGGCGACAGCGTGCCGGAGGCGGTTTCGGTGGACGAGTTCAGTCGGGTGACTGGAGAGCGTGTGGTCGATTCCTTCAGGGGGGAGACTCCGGGAGAGTCGAATGAGGCGTCGAAGATCAACCGATCAGGACCAAGATGAGAAAGAGAGAAGGCAATTTATCGCAAGTAGCGGCCGACCTTCGGGCGGCCGCCGTAGCTGGAGTTGTGGCCGCTCGGAGATCGCCCGCTACCATTTTTATGATATTGTTGGTCGCGGGATCCGCTTCGGCGATTCCGCCCTATGTCGTGCGAGACGGGAAGCCGATATATAAGGAATTTTTGGATACTCGCTTTCCGTTTTTGGAAGCCACGGTGGATATGCGTGATTTGGCTCCTCGCGGAACAAATGACAATCTGGTTCCGCGTGGAGTGATTCTACCCTTGGGCAATGACGTTTTCGTCTGTTTCGATACGGAACTGCTACGCGTTGCGGGAATTTGGAAGGGTGGCTTTATTACGCCTCGAGGATTGGCGATGCTTTCCTACGATGTGCCTTTGAAGAAAATGGGTGGAGGGCAAAAGGATCTGCCTAAACCGATTGGGAAGATAGCTTTCGCCACCGGGTTGTATCCGGGCTGGCAGCGTCCGGGCGAATACCATTTCGACGACCCCCGTCCGAAATGGGTCGACGAGCGCGAACTGGGAAGGGGTCCTTTGGAGCCGTCGGTCGGCGAGTGGATAGGGATGGAGGATCTAGGCGATGCTGCGGAATTGCGTTACCGTTTGTTTGGCGGCGAAGTCCGGGAGCGGTTCGAGGCTCGGCAGGTCGATGGACGCATTGTCGTAACGCGTTCGATTAGACTTCATGGAGTCGAGGGGGAGGTCGGTTTGGTTGCCCACGATCTCGGAGTGAAGGGACGGCGGTCGGATTCTTGGGATGAGGGCTTATCTCTGTTGGATGATCGATATGCGGTGCACGAATTCGAAGGCTTGAATGCTCTAAAGCTCGATTATGCGTTCGATGAGAACGTGGTTCGGTTGAAGAGGGAATCGATCGGCGAGGTCGATACTCTGGGTGTTCTGAAGAAAACGGCGAGCCATTGGCCAGAACCCGCTCTATCGAGTATCGAATGGGGGGACGCTCAAGGAGCGTATGCAGTTGATGAAGCCGTTATTCCGTATCCAAATCCTTGGGAGCGGCGTATCCGTCCGTTCGCGATCGATTTCTTTTCGAATGGAGATGCGATTGTCCTGACCTTCGATGGGGATGTTTACCGGGTTAGCGGATTTGGAACAGCGGATGATTCGGTGGCTTGGCGTCGTGTCGCGGCTGGGTTTAATGAACCGCAATCTGTGCGTATTCGAGGCGACGAGGTGTTTGTGTTCAGTCGATTGGGCATAACGCGCCTAGTGGATCGAAACGCGGATGGCGAAACGGATTTCTACGAAATGTTCTGCAATCGCTTTACCCAGAGCGCGGATACGCGGGACTATCCGATGAGCTTGGTTCTCAGGCCTGACGACAGTTTCGTGATCTCCAAGGGGGGGCAGCAGAATACGGTGGCTTCGCCGCATAGCGGACGTGCTCTTTCCGTTTCGGCTGATGGAAAGCAGGTAGACTACTTCGCCTTCGGAATGCGCAATGGTTACCTGTCGGCTCACCCGACCGAGGACCTAATTACGGCCAGCGACCAGCAAGGCAACTGGGTGCCTTCGACGCCGTTTCACATCGTTCGCCCCAACAGCTTTCTCGGCTACGCGCCCGGAGCGCCGGCCGAGGAAACCGAAATCCAATCTCCGGCGTTGTGGATTCCGCATCGCGTGGCTCAATCGGGCATCGCTCAGGTATGGGCGACCGATCCGCGCATGGGGGCCTTGACCGATTCGATTCTCTATATCGAGTACAAGAAGCCGGGTCTCTTTCGGATCTATGCTCCGGATACGAAACGCTTGGTTCAAACGGCGGGTACGCCACTTCCCGTCGAATTCGAGACGCCGTTGTTGAAAGGAGCGATGAATCCAAGCGATGGGCGTCCCTATTTCGTGGGGTTTCAAATTTGGGATTCGATCGCGAAACGCGTGGAAGGATTGTGCCGTTTGAGAGTGATTGACGAATGGGATGAAGCTCCGGCGAGCGTTGAAGTCATGCGTGATGGAGTGCGTTTGACTTTTCCAAGGGAACTCGATCCGAAACGGGCACTGGATCCTGCGAATTATCAGGCGAGCAGTTGGGAATACGTTCGAACCGAGGATTACGGTTCGGCTCAATTCAAGGCGGATGGATCGCCCGGAGCGGACGAGTGGTTCGTTCACTCGATACTGCTGTCGGAAGATCAGAGATCGGTTTTTTTGGCGATCGACGGCGTGCGTGAAACGATGCAGTTGGAAGTTCAATACAGCCTTTTCGATGAATGGACTCCGGTCTATTTCACGGTGAATGAGGTGAATCGAACGAAGTTAGGAGCCTTTGGATTCGGTTCGACGAATTTCGCTAAACTGTTTGCCGAGGAACCCACTCCGAGAGAGATTCTTGCTAGTCAGGCGATTGTATCAGTGTCGCGGG
>JAJFLS010000191.1 GCA_021772595.1 Opitutales bacterium | reverse complement strand
TTCTCGTCAACGCCGCCGCGCCGGGACTTTCCGCATGGCTGTCGGACGCCTATCCGGAAGCGAGTGTCACGGGTGGCGTCATCCTGAGCGCATACACGACCAAGACAGCGGTCTACGTGCTCCTGCGGGCGTTTCACGGCTGGGAGCCGCTCATCTGGATCGGTTGCGCGATGACCGTCTTCGGCATCATCTACGCTTTGCTGGAAAACGACATGCGCCGCATCCAGGCCAACTCGATCATCAACCAAGTCGGCTTCATGGTCTGCGCCGCCGGGATCGGAACGCACATGGCGATCAGTGGAGCGACCGCCCACGCGTTTTGCCACATCATCTACAAGTCTCTCCTCTGGATGTCTGCGGGCGCCGTTCTCTACCGCACCGGAAAGAGCCGCTGCACGGAGCTCGGTGGGCTCTACAAGACGATGCCACTGACGCTGATTTTCGGGACGATCGGAGCGATGGCGATCTCCGCCGTGCCGCTAACGAGCGGCTTCACCAGCAAAACAATCATCATGGCCGCCGCCGAGCATGAGCACCTTTACTGGCCTTGGCTCGTTCTGGAGCTGGCGTCCGCGGGCGTGTTCCTCCACGCGGGGATCAAGTTCCCGTACTTCGTATTCTTCAATCAGGACCGTGGACTCCGACCCAAGGAGGCTCCCGGAACCATGCTTTGGGCGATGGGGATTCTTTCGTTTCTCTGCATCTATCTCGGCATCCGTCCACAAGCGCTGTATGATATTCTCCCCTACACCGTCGATTACAACGCGTACACGACCAGCCACGTTATCACGCAGATGCAATTGCTGATGTTCTCGGCTTTGGTGTTCTTCCTCTTCCTGCCGATGCTCAAGCGCACGCCGACGATCAGTTTGGACACGGACTGTGTTTACCGAAAAATGTCGCAGATGTTCTACAGCTTCTTCGACTACGCGCTGAACGGTATCAATTCCGTTGCCCACAAAACGCTCATCGCGGGCGCGACCACGAAGCTCTGCCGATTCGCCAAAGATTGCCCGACGCAATTCCTGGTCGTGCTGATGACGCCGATTTGGTCGCTAGCCGGTCTCAGCAACGAGCAGCAAGTCAGCCGACAAGTGATCCTCCGCCATCATATCAAAAACGGCGTCTTCCCTATAGGCCTAACGGCATGCCTGTCGGTGTTGTTGCTTGGGATATTGTTTTTCTTTTAGAGAGAACAGACAAAGATCGAAAAGGTAGGGCCTGACTATCCCTAGTCAGCCGATTGTGAGGCATTGGTTGTGCGGCTGCTTAAGGATAAGCAGCCCTACCATCGAACAATCCAACAAAGTCAGGTGCCTAACCGCTTAAATAATAGCAAGTATGGCTTACGGTTCGAAGGTATGGATTTTCGATCTAGTGCGGCCAACAATTCCCGGTTAACAGCAGGAGGAATTTCGATCATGGGATGATAGATCATTAATGACATATCACCTCTAAACGGGATGCTCAATCATTAGAAACCCCACTAGAATAAGCGCTATCACCTAGTTCAAGCTTGAAATATCTCTGGTGCTCCAGGATGCTCAATCATTAATGATAGAATAACTTGTTGTGAAAAAAGAAGCAGTTTAATGCCCGCTCGAAATCATCGGGCGGGAAAGTAAGAACAAAATAGGAATGACGATTAAAATATCTTTAGCCGTGACCATGGCATTGCTGGGCGTTATTCGAGGAGTTTACGCTCATGAACCTGTTGATACGGATTGGTTGAAATTCGGGGATCCAATAAATTTATCCCCATCGAGGGGGATCCAAATTTCATTCGAAGCGTTTCATGGGTTTAACTATCGCGTCCAACATTCGCCGGATCAGATAAACTGGGAGGACGCAAATGCGCACGACTTTCAAAATTACGAATTTGGGTCCATGCCTATGAATATTCGTATGCCGCTTCAAGAGGGGGAAGCGGATTACATTGAGTATCTGTCGGGAGAAAGAGGGAAGGCTAGGGAACTGTTTATAGGTTTGGAATTTGATTGCGAAGGAAATCCAATTGCGAGCGACTCTAAATTTTACCGCATAAAGAAGTCTATCCGCGACGATCTTGACGAAGCGCCTTTAGAGGTGGGACCTACTCCGGAGATACGGATAACCGACGCTCTACAGTTATCGTTCGATACGGAATACGGATACGCCTATCGCATCGAGCATTCGACCGATCAAGTGAACTGGGAGGCTCTTCACAGCAAGAATCGAATCCAGAAATTACATTTTTTTTCCGAATGGGAGCGGGATGGAATTATCTACGGGTACGGTCAAAGGCAGGAAGTATTCGTTGAGGGAGCATCGGACACGGAATATTGGATGGCGAAGGCTAGAGAGATTCGATTCTACCGAGTGCAAAGGATTGCTCGGACTACGGTGATATCTAGCTTCCCCGAAACTGGCAGCATGAACGTCGATGCAGCGTTGAAGGAGATAACGATTACGTTTTCGCAAGAGATGAACACCGAAACCGGAAACACGAAAACCGGTTACGACAGAAATGAAGGGGAACTCTTAAAGCCGACATCCAGAAGTTATTGGCAAGACGACTACGATAAGCCTTATTACAGTCGCCTTTGGACGCGCCCTATCGCCCTCTTGGAGCCGAATACCAAATACGCGTTGTGGTTGAACGAGGATGAAGAATTTCCGATAAGTTCAAGAGGGATTGGATTCAAGAGCTATGAGGATCATCGGTACGATTCTGGCTCATTTGATCCCGAAGAACGGACACTTATGATCAAAGCGATGCCACACCTCTTGGTTTTCACTACTGGACCTTAAATTAACCCAAATTAGTAATAAACCAAACCGGTCGAGGCAACGGCCTACCGTGCCTTACCTAAGCTTTATCTAGAAATGAACGAAGAAGAGTATCCATTCTTTTCAATAGGCTACCCTGAAAGGGAAAGGCTCGAAGTTCATCTGCTGTCACCGCCTGCAGACAATGAAACTGAAGGAATCGAATGGATACAGTCTAGAGCGATCATTCAAGCGGGAGCCTTTTCAGGATCATTCGACCTAATGATAGATCGAGGGGATATGGTTCGGTTTAAAGACGAGTTGGAACCTGCATACAACGAATTGAAAGGGATTGCAGAGTTTAAGACTCTAGAAGATCAGATTTATGTGAAGGTTGAAGTAGACCAGATGGGGCACGTAAAAGCATCAGGATACGTCAAGGATGATGCTGGTTTCGGTAACCGACTTGAATTCGGCTTTACATACGACCAGACTTTACTTTGGCATACAATTTCGGAGATCGACGAAGCACTTTTTATGATAGAAAGCATGAGCAGATAACGAAGCGTTTCAGTCAATGCGGACAAACCGCACCGACTGAACTCAGCGTTAGGCGCACTAAAAGGACGATCTACCAATGACAAAAACAGAGAAAGCGGTAGCGATATTAGTATTCATAGCTGTAATGGCTATTACATTTTTTTGGATCTTCGCATCCGAAATTAGTCGCTATAGTAGCGAACTATTCAATTTAACCTACCAATTTCTACTTCTAGTAGTTGGAGGGGGAGGAATAGGTTGGCTGTACAAAGAACTAACCGCTTCTCGTGATAGAGAAAACGCAGCCAAGAAGGAATTCCTAGAATTCCGCGCGGAAATTGTTAACGCATATCATGAGTACAAAGCAATCAAACGTTTACTAAGAGCAAAGGCGAAGCGAAGAATTGAGGGAGATGAGATCGTTATTGTCTCGGCATACGAAATTCTCGTAACGAAGTTAAATAGCCTTCAATTAGAGTTTGAAACATTCATTATGCAGGTCAAAGGAAATGAAAAACAATTCCTGAAAGTCAATGAACTCTATACCAATGAAGATCAGGGGCAGGACCTGAAACGTGATCTAAAAGTTGTTGAAAAGTATCTGAATACAGTCGTCCATGAATACGAAACAGCGCTAGCACCTTATGCAGATACTCCTGAACGTATCGAACTAAGCAAATTACCGGCGCTCAAGGCGTTCATAGCCGGAGGTCCAGACATCGACGACAGCCGTCTCGCCGCTCAAAATTGTCTAAAATCAGCTGTTACCAAACTTGCTCACTCGGCAAATGGAAACAGGCTATCGAATGATGTCATATCAAACCAAGATGGTCCTAACGAGTAGTTGGGGTGGAATGATTGACCGCCGCCTCCTCTCGCAACCGCCCAGTCGTTGCCGTCAACTACCCACTCAACATGGTGTTCAGGTGAACAAAAATGAAATTAGTCATCAATTGCTATAGCGTCTGGTTCCTCAACTCGTGCCAATTCAAGGTTCTTTTCACAATGACAATTGCCCTTGGGGTGTTGCTTTGCGTGACGGGTATCGCAACAGCGCATTCAGGGGAAGAAGAGCCCGCGCGCTTCCGTGTAATTCCGAGGCCAAAGGTAGAGAAATATGACACGAGGAACATCCCCCTTGTATCACAGGGAGAGGATGTTCTCATACAGGTTTCAGGTTCGACAGAGAGTCAGGCAGAGCCGATCCAAGAAGGGCTGGCGCTGCTCTCAGACCGGCTGGATATTCTTGGCACGACGAACACAAGTTTACGCAAAGTGCCCGGAAATCACCATATCCTTATAGACATATGTTCAGAAGAAGAACTGTCTGCGATTCTTCGAAACGAGGGAGTCAAAGAGAAGCTCGATAAAAGGCGGCTTTCCCAGACCTACTATCTGCGCGCTCAACAGTCGCAAGCGCAAGACCCCGTAGTGACCCTCCAGGCCTGCAGTGATCTGGGACTCTATTATGGCTTACTGACCTTATGTCAGCTTGTGGACAAAGATGATGCGGGACGGATCGTTGCTCCAACAGCGACTATTTCCGACTGGCCGGAGATCGGAATTCGGCTGTCGAAAACGAGTGCTTCGGATAACGAGCTGCCTATGCTCCGCCTTTTCTCGGACTGGATGAAGGTGTTCAAGATCAACATGATTGGCCTGCAGTATCACGGAGGAAACTCCAAGGCGCCGGAAGAGCCCTTTCCGACGAATATCGAGGCGCTCTGTAAGGAACTTCGTGATACTGGGATACTCGAGACGATCGTGTACTTCTGCCCATTTCGGGGAGGCGGCGAAAACATCAAAGGATACGACTTAGAGTCTTTTCAAAAACCAGGCGCCTATGATTTATCCAAAGACGCTGACCGGAAGAAATATGCGGTTTTTCTCAAATGGATCATGGCCCAAGGCGCGCACGGGATTGAAATCGACTACAACGATTGGCCCGGGAAGGGCTCAGACATGGAGAGCGTAATCAATTTGGTGTACGATACCCTGCAGGAGGAGTCCCCAGAATCGCGCATTCTCTTTTGTCCGCCCTTTGTTCACTCCGAGGAGGGCGAAGATGAAATTACATATTGCGGGAATGCCTCACCGGAGATGAATACTCTCCTATCAAAGGTTCCCGAAAAAGTCTGGCCGCTGTGGACGGGTACCGGTGGCATCGTAATCAGTGAATTGACCGATAGCACAGTCGAACAGTGGACTCGGGACGCAGGACGGAAACCGTTTTTCTGGCTAAATCGCGTTGGGCTCGAGCTTAACAAATCCTTTTCGAGGCCGGTCGAAGAGATTCCCGGCCTACATGCTTTCCATGGCGAATTTCTTCCTGAGAACCTGAACCAGCTTTTCGAGGGAATTCACTTCAATGCCGGTTTGGGTCCGGGATATAACAATCTCGGTGAAAGTTTCAGCGCTGCCGCCCTGGTTTATTTCGCTAGCGCTGCAGATTATATCTGGAACCCCCACGATTGGGACGCGGTGGAGTCGAGCAACAGAGCCAAGCGCTTTGTCAGGGTCATGCAGCCCTTGGTGGAGAAAAGAAAATTGAAGGAATAATTGCCGAATACCTATACACGGATCGCTGTATCGAAGACGGGGATACATGCCACGCCGATCCTAGCGAGCTGATTGCGCCTATCGCAAATGTCGAGGCAGCACCTGAGCCGCTTGAGGAAGCATCGCTTGCGACTGGAAGAAATAGATTCCTGGTCTAGCGCGGCCAGTTCCAAGCGAAGCGACAAGATCGGATGGCTTGTTAGACCGGAACAATCCCCGGTTAACAGTAGGAGGAATTTCAAATATGGGATGATAGATCATTAATGACATATCACCCCTAAACGGGATGCTCAATCATTAGAAACCCCATTAGAATAAGCGCTATCACCTAATTCAAGCTTGAAATATCTCTGGTGCTCCAAGATGCTCAATCATTAATGATAGAATAACTTGTTCTCCATATACAATGAAAAAACTCCAACTCATACCAATCACTTTCTCCCTAGCTCTCATCGCTACAAATTGGTTCAGCTCGAAAAGCTATGATAGGACAGAAGGCCTCACCGAGCAGTCGGTCAATCCCGCTATGTTCGGCGTCATCTTCTCGGTCGCAGCGGTCTGGTTTCTCGGAAAGCACGCGTACCAGTCGTTCCGAGATTTACTGGCGAGTGGAATAAAGATAGAGAAGGGAAAAAGATTGGTTTCATTCTGGCCAATCCTGTATCTCTTGCCACTACTTATTCACAACCACAGGATCTCGACGATCTTGCTTCAAGACGGAACGACCGTGACTCATTCCTACGGATACGGGACAGAATACGGACGCACTCTGTTTCTGCTGGGTGCCCTAGTGATAATCCTATTCCAACTGGTTGCCGAGATGGAATTCACGAAAAAGAACAAAGGAGAACCAGTCGGTTCTCACAACTCCGGAGGCTGCGCCCCCTCCGTCTGAGACCTCAGCGTACTAAAAATGAGATTGTGGTCATTGCACCCGAAATATTTAGACTCGAAGGGAATCGTCGCGTTGTGGAGAGAAGCATTGCTGGCCCAGAAAGTTCTAGATGGTAAAACTAAGGGGTATCGCAATCATCCTCAGCTAGATCGGTTTAAGAATTTGAATAATCCGGCAAGTGGATTGGCTACTTACCTTCAGGGTGTTTTTGAGGAAGCGAGTGTTCGTGTTTATAGCTTTGATAAAAGTAAGATTTTGAGTGGACGAATTAGGAATAAGTTAGCCGTTCATGATGGGCAGCTAATCTATGAGTGGGGCCATCTGAAGAAAAAATTGTGGAATCGAGACCGAAAGCAATACTTGAAGTATAAGTCCGTTGAAATGCCGGATGTCCACCCGTTGTTTAAGCTCGTTCCGGGTGACATTGAATCGTGGGAGATACTATAGCGAGGCTGTGAGGCCCTTCGGCACGCTTCGAGGTATTTACCCGAAAGGAATAAATTGTTGATTTCCCACGAAGGGCACAGAGGACACGAAGGGATTTGAGGCTAAGAACGTTAGCCTTCGTGAGATTTAGTGTCCTTCGTGGGGAAAAAGTAAAAAGCAACCTTCCAAACCTACCTATCCTTCAGCCATCTCTCGTACTCGGGACGCGTTTTCCAGTCTTTGAAGTGTGGCTCGTAGGCGGGGAGATCTCTCCAGAAAATTCGCCTGGGGTTGGGATCGGTCAGTTTGCCTTCGGGATAGTCTTTTCCGGCATCGCTGACGTCCACGCTGCGATTCCACTTTTCGAATTCGGCCCGCAAACGGCTTGCCGCTTCCGGACGCGCGGCGAAAAGATCCTTCGATTCTTTTGGGTCTTCGAGGAGATCGTACAGCTCGTATTCGCCGCTTCCTACTTTCTGCGTGACGAGCTTGTACTGATTGTCGATCAGAGCGCCCGCACCCATGAATCGGATACGTATCGGCTGGCTACGTGGCGATTTCGATCCGTCGATCAAATTCGTTATACTGACTCCGTCTTGGGGCTGGAGTATTGCGGATTCTGGCAGACTTATCAACTCCGCCAACGTTGGAAAAATGTCTACGACGGAAGCGGGCGAATTCGTCACTCTCGCTCTGCCGATCCGCTCTGGCCATTCGATAATCGCGGGTACTCTGAGGCCTCCTTCCCAGACGCTACCCTTTATCCCGCGTAAACCTCCCGTCGAGGGCGGGTTGACTTTAAGGCCGCCATTGTCGCTGCAAAACCAGACGAGCGTGTT
>JAJFLS010000020.1 GCA_021772595.1 Opitutales bacterium | reverse complement strand
CCGCAACTTTGGAACGACGCCTATTTGGCGGCTTTTGCCGTGGCCGGACGAATGCGATTCGCGACATTCGATAAGGGGTTCAAGAAGTATACAGGCGTGGACCTTGAGCTGCTGGTTTGAGAATAGAGCTGAGCTTTAGCTAGAATCGCGTAAGGCGTAAAATAAGGCCCAGGCTCGCTGAAGGACTGAGCTACTTTTGAGTGGCCTAGTAATCACAGCGGCCAGAAAACGGGGAGGGTGAGCATTGCGATGATGAAGACGACTATGGCCAAGGGCGCGCCGACTTTGATATAGTCTACGAAGCGGTAGCCGCCCGGGCCCATGACGAGAATGTTCGCGGGGTGAGAGATGGGGCTGGTGAAGCTGGCCGAAGCGGCGAGGGCGACGGCCATCATGCCGGATTGCGGAGAGATGCCGAGGTCGGCGCAGGATTTCAGGACGATCGGCGCCATGAGCACAACCAGAGCGGACGTGGGTATGATGGTGGTGGCAATCGCCGTGATTATATATAGACTCGCAATCACACTCCATGGCCCGTATCCGCCAACTGTGGACATAATCCCGCTGGCCAGAAGTTCGGCGGCTCCCGTTTTTTCGATAGCGGTTCCGAGAGGAAGCATGCCGGCAATTAGAAATACCGATTTCCACTCGATGGCCCGGTAGGCTTCTTCCATCTTCAAGCAGCCGAAAAGCACCATGAGGGCTGCTCCGGTCACGGCTGTGATGGCGATGGGATACCAACCGAAGAAAACGGGGATCAACACGGCCAGCATGATGCCAGTCGCGATGATCGATTTGCTGGTTTGGTAGGTCTTGGTTTCGACTTGCGAGAGAAATATGAAATCTGGATCTTTTTCCAGGAGCCCCAGCTTCTCCTTGGGGCCCATAATTAGAAAACTGTCGCCAAATTCCAATGGCATCTTTCCGAGGCGAGAGCGATAGGAGCGATCCGCTCTCTGGATACCGAGCAATTGCAGTCCATAACGTTCACTGAACTGAATATCGGCAGGCGTTTGGCCGACGATCTTTGATTTTGGGGAAAGTGTGGCTTCGGCGAGGCTCACTTGATCCGATTCGAGTATTCCGGTCTCTTCCTCGTCGGGGTACTGGATTTCGAGTTTCTGTAGGCCACGGATCAGCTGCAGGTCTTCTCTACGGCCATGCAGCGTTATGCGATCATTCGCTTGAAGAATTTCTTGCGGCTCGGGCAGCAGCATGTCCACTCCTTGTCGTTGGATTTTGAGGACATGCAGGTCGAAGCTTTGGCGTAGCTGGCTGTCCTTAATCGCTTTTCCGGCGAGCCATGATTCGGGCGAGATCGAGATCTCGAAGAGCCTCTCGGCAATGCTGGCATACCGCGCGATGTCCTCCTCGGTCGCCAGTTCGAAGCGGGAAAAGTTCGAGTCCTCTCGCAATTGGGCAATGCTTGAATCCTTGCCTTGCAGAAGAATCTTGTCTCCTTCGCTCAGAATTTGCCGGGCTAAATGGCGAGCTTTGATCTCACCGGCATGGCGTATCAAAAGAATGGTTGCGTCGTATCGGTTTCGAAAATCGATCTCTTTGATCGTTTTACCCAAGAGTGGGGAGTCCGGGGCGATAGTAGCTTCGGCGACCGAGACATCCTTGGAGAGCAAGGTGGACGCGTCGGGGGATATGTCTTCGGGAGTGAGCTCTTGCCAGCCTCGCAGTTCGGCAAGCCGCTCGGCCTGTCCCTGCGTTAGTAGGCGATCCCCGTAATGGAGCTTGGAGTGGGGCTCTGGCGCGAAGATCGTTTCGCCGTCTCGCTGGAGAGCGATGACTCTAAATCCAAGCGCTTTGCCCAGCTGGCTTTCGGTGAGACTTCTCCCCGCCAAGGTCGAGTTCGGGCCAAGCTTCAAAAAGAAAGTGCGCTCTCCTAGCTCGTATTGGCAAAACAAAGACTGCGCGCCTTTTCGATCGGAAGTGGAAATCGGCTTGCCGTGATCGGGCAGAATGAGGCGCGAGGCGAAGGCGACGAATGCGATGCCGCCTACCATGACGATGGCTCCAATCGGGGTGAAGTCGAATAGTCCGAATGGCTCCAGTCCGTTTTGCTTGAGGGCGTCGCTTATGAGGAGATTCGGGGGCGTGCCGATGAGGGTTGTCAATCCTCCCAGAAGCGATCCGTAGGCCAGAGGCATCAGCAGTTTCGAGGGACTGGTATCCGTTTCGCGAGCGACCTTAAGCACGACAGGCAACATGAGGGCCGCGACGCCGATATTGTTCATCACCGCGGAGAGGGAGCCTGAGGTCAGCATGATGACGAAAATCATGCGCGACTCGGTCTTGCCGGTGAAACGAAGCACATAGCGTCCTATGATATTGGCGACGCCCGTATTGGCCAGTCCCTCGCTTAGGATGAACATCGCCCATACGGTAATGACGGCAGGGTTGCTGAATCCCGAAACCGCCTCTCTGGGCTGGAGCACGCCAGTCAAAGCCAGCGCGGCCAAGACGAGTAGGGCCGTGACGTCCATTCGTACCTTTTCAGTGACGAAAAGGATCAGCGCGACAAAGAGGATCGACAGAACGATAGCGATTTCGGCGGTCATGCAGGAATGAAAACGATTCAGGCACTAAAAGCTGAAATTCGCTATAAGGCGAAAGATTTTTTTCTTGGGGGAAAATATCTCGAAGCTCTAGACTTGGCGTAACAACGTGAAGTCTGTTGCTTCGGCTTTGGTAGGGAGGCGGTTGAATTAAGAAGTAGAACGCAGCGAGAGCGGAGATGGCGGAGCAATGCGGTACCGAGCCCGAAGGGCGATACTTGAGGAAGGAACTGACGAAACATTAAGAAGTGGCGAAAGCGAGGCGACTGAATTGGATTCGGGATTTGGAGGATCGAGCGGGTCCTCCCTACCTGAAGACACTTCCCTGGGAGAGTGTCTAGTAAATGCCATAAAAGCTCGGGACGGCGCCCGAGCACTACCTTTGTCTCGAGCGAAGCTCGAGCATTTGGTAGCCTCCGGGCGCCGTCCCGGATTTAAAATGCGGTAGGTAGTCTTTATTGGAAACTCTCTTATGCTGCTCAGGCTGAAGCACTGAGCTATTGATAATAGACTCTCGCTACAGTTCGAAACGGAAGCCGGAGAGGATTGCCCAGGGGTCGTGTTTGTAGATGAAGGGGCGGGCGATCAGGCTGCTTTCGTGGCGTTCTTCTTCGTAGTCTTTGAGGAGGTTCTTCCAATCGACGAATGCAGTAATGCGTTTGGTGATACTGTGTTCGGCTTTTAGATTGAACCAGATGAAATCGGATTGGAACACGTCTTTGTCGGGTCCTCGGACATTGACGCTGGCGAGTGATTGGGAAGTGGATTCGATTCCGAGTTGGACAAACGTTTTCTCGTTTTCGAAAGTCAGAACAAAGTCTAATTCGTTTCTGGGTTCGCGGGTGACCGGGAGCGTTTCTCCGGGGCGTTGGGCGTAGGAGGCTTCGGAGTCGTTGTATGTATAGGCGACACTCCAGGACCACGGTTCAAGCATCGGGGAAAACGATGAGAGGTTGTGTTTGGCGACGATTTTGCTGCCGCGAAGTGTTGCGGAACCGCCGTTTTGCAGCTGTAGCAGCTGGAAGCCGGTGAAGGGGCCCGTGCTGACGGTTGTTAGATTAGTGAATAAGGAATCCGAAATTTCTCGGTGAAAAAGCTCCCACGAAACGAGAAGGTCGTCGTTGGGCTTGTAGTCCAGGGCGAGGTCCCAGTTGTCGAAGAGCGTCGCTTGCAGATTCGGGTTTCCTTCTTCGATTTCCCGTTCCTCGGTCGAGACGATCCGAAATGGCGCTGTATCCTCAAAGTCGGGACGTTTGATCGTTTTGGTGAACGAGCCGAAGAGATTGATTCGCGGCGTCAAGCGATACCTCAGGTGGACTCCCGGAAAGAAGTGGGAATAGCTGTTGGAGGCGGTTTTGTTCTGCACGTCGAAACCGCTGTTGGTAACGACGACTTCGTTGCCCGAAGCAGATAGCGTGGTTTCTTCGAAGCGGAAGCCGCTCACTATGCGAAGGTTGTCTCTCTCCCAGTTGAGCATCGCATAGGCGGCCGCGATTTCTTCGTCGGCATCGTAGGAGCCGGGATCGGACCGCAAGGCGCTCACGAGCTCGTCGCGAACGAGTGCGTCGTTTCGAGTGGCGAGGTGGGAGCCGGTTGCTTCGGCGTCGGGAAGGGCGCCGGTCGAGAAGCCGAGTCCGATGAAATCGTCGCGTCGATGGCCGGAGACGAATGGGTCGAGCGTGATCGGTTCAGCGGATACGATGTCGAAGACACTTGTATCGCGAAAAACGGATGCGCTATTTTCGGAATGCTTGAATCCGAATTTCAGAAAGTCCTGCTCGGCCAGGAAGTCGTCCGCCCATTTGAAATCGATGGCGGCGATGGTCTCATCGTCTTGCTCGTCTAGAAACATGCTGTCGTAGGAAACGAGTTCGTATTCGCTTGGCGCGTCGTCCGACGGGAGGACGATTTCGGGGAACGCCGTGGTTGCTCCGACGTAGCCAAGTTGAGTGTTCGAGCGGTCGTAGCGGACGTTTTCTCGAATCGGCTCGATTTCCGAATCTTCCCATTTCTGTATCCGCCAATCCAATTCAAGCGGGCCGAGTTTTCCGCTGCCTCCCAACGTAACCGAATATTCGTCCGTTTCCGAATCCCATCGAGTTCCTTGCCGCCGAATACTCCCATTTTGTGTGGAGCCGGAGTCTTCGGTGAGCGTGTCGAAATTGGATTCGTCGCCATAGCGCAGCTGGATGGCCGATGAGAAACCGTGGACGCGGTTGTAGTCGTAGTTGAAGCGGAGGTAGATGTCGTTTCCCTCGGAAAACATGTAATCGAAGCTGCCATTGAGCCGAGCGGTGTCGTAGAAGCGTCGCGCGTTGAGAAGATCGATCCGGTTGAGAAAGGGAGCGGAGGTGGATAGGGCGTCGCTTTCGCTCCAGTCGAACCTCATCGAGTCGCTTCCTCGATCAATGTCTTGAAGCTCGGTCGTCAAGCGGAACCCGGCGCTTTCGCCGATTCGATCGGCGAAGGTTATGTCGCCCATGGGGCCGATGGTGTTGTAGATCTTCTTGTAGCGGTTGTAGATGCGGCCTTTCACGACTCTGTCGGAAAGCTCGTAGCTGGGCTTGTACTCCACTTGCAGGATGCCGCCTCGGGTGTCGGCATCGAGATCGGGAGTGGCGGCCTTTAGCACGGCCGCTTTCTTCACCGCTTGGGATGGGATGGTGGATAGTTGGACGCCGCTGTTTTCCTGATCGACGCTGACATTTCTAAAGTCCAGGTCGGGGCGACGCTTAATCGCTTCGTCGAGATTCGCGTCGTCGATCAGGTCGATCTTGTTTTTCTCGAGGACGATTTGCTGCGAATCGTCGTTTTCCGGGGCGTCCTGAGCTGCGAGCTCGCTGGACGCGATCGAGGCTATGGTTAGCCAAAGCAAGAGAAGGCGGCTCGGCGCTGGAGTGCCTGGATTCGCGCTGTGGGAAGGATTATCTTTAGTTGGATGAGTGATGGTCTCTCGGGCTTGAGTTTATTACTGGTTCGAAACGAAGCGTTTGCGACAGCACCAGATCAAGCGTTAAGACACGACGGCGTATTGGAAAATTGGATTTACGGAATAGTTTTGGTTGATGAGTGGTTTTTGAGCCCCGTTGGGTTTCTATTAAGAATTACCAATCCTACGTATGACTGGACAAATAAAATCCTAAGATCTCGAGGTCAAACGCGAATTTGTTCCGGGGCGAAGCCTGTTGGTGACAACTTAGCGCGCATTTTCAAATGTAGGAGCCTGCTTGCAGGCGATATCCTTTGCCACGACCCGGGGAGTTAATCGCCTGCAAGCAGGCTCCTACAAGTGGCGAACCGTCGTATTCTGTTTAGGTCGATAGGTATGGGCAGTGCCCGGACGCTGTCTGGCCTTGGTGTCATTTCGGGAAGAGGGTTGCGTCGAGTCCGGGGATGATCCTGAGGGCGTTTTTATAGTAGAGTTTTTTGAGTATTTGGTCGGGGAGATCCAGGCCGTACATGCGCCAGAAAGCGTGGTAGCGCTTGTAGTAGGGAAAGTATTCGTCGCTGGATTCGAGGACGCGAAAGTAGGTGGGGAATTCCTCTGGCTTGTAGGAGTCTTTGCCGAATAGGACTCGGTCTTGATGCTTCTCGAAAAACCGATTCGCCATTCGGGGTTGTCGGCCGAGCTCGGCGATGATGGCGCCGATGCCCACGTGCATGTTGGGAATCTCGTCGAGGACTTGTCCGAGCTTGCCGAGGTCGTTGGCGAGCCAACTCATGTGAGCGGCGATAAAGTTCGTGTTGGGGTGTTTTCTGAATACGTTGTGCTGTTCCTCGATGATCTGTTCCCAAGGAGCGGGGTTGTCGGCTTCGCGCTTTCTTCGGGGATGGGTTTTCAGTTCCAGCCAGCGTTCATTTTGATTGTCGTGAGGCTCCCAGAAGGGTTTTGGATCGGCTGAGTGAATAATCACGGGGATCCCGAGCTCTCCGCATTTTGCCCAGACGGGATCCAGTCTTGGATCGTCGACGGCGATGCGATTTCCTTTCGTATCCACATTTGAAAGACCCAGGCTCTTGTAGACCTTCAGTCCTTTGGCGCCGTTTTGGAAGTCGGTTTCCAATTGATCGACGGCTTGGGCGGTCCATGCCGATTTGTCGAT
>JAJFLS010000190.1 GCA_021772595.1 Opitutales bacterium | reverse complement strand
CGCTGACATAATCCGCCAACCCGCTCCAAATCGGTCCGTTCAAAGCGATACGTCGATCGCTAACATGAAGCACACCATCGACGTAGGGCTCTTTCAGGTACATCAGATCTCGATTAACGCTAATCTGATCCTCTACCAGGTCCCCCTTCTCCTTCAGCGTCAACTTCGCCTGGAGCTCCACGACCTTCATGTCCAGGGTCGATCGCTCCAGCTTCAATTTTGATTCGGCCAAACGCAGCCCGCTCATTTCAATCTCGTTCTTCTTCTGAGCAATCGAGCTAGCGATTTTCAATCGCTCCTCTTCCAGTCTCAGCTCCGCCAATTCTTCCACCAACTGCTTATTGGCCTTAACCCCCGCCAACGAAATTTCCTTGTTCAGAGAATCGATCTGCGCGCCCAAACGCTCGTTCTCGGTTTTCACTTCCGACAACTCTAAATTCAATCGCTCCCGAATAATCGAGTTTTGCGCAGCGAGACGCTCCTTCTCTTCCTTGAGCTCTCGCATTTCCTCTTTAAATATCTCCGACCTCAAGGACGCCTTCGACTGCAGCAATTCCCGCTCATCGCGAAGCCGCTTCAATTCCGCCTTACGAGCTTCCTCTTTCGGATCAAGCTTCTCCTTTTTGTCTTCGTCTTTGTCCTTGTCTTCGTCCTTCTCGCCCTTTTCACCTTCGCCGGAATCACCATCCGCATCTCCCGAATCGCCATCGTCGCTCGCCTTGACCAGCAACGCGGGAAGTTCGTTCGAATCGCTTTGCGCGAAGTTCGAAATCAGCAGCGGTCCTATCCACAGAAGTGCCAGGGTCATGAAAAAACGTAAAGAAAAGCGATTGTAACTCATAGTGAAGCTCAATTCTCCCAACTTAATGATAACGGAGTAGTTAGAGTAATAAATGCATTCGGGGAATCCAAAAAGCAAGCGCAAGCAGCGATTCCCCAATTGGTCGATCACCCATAGCCCTCTCTCTCAATCGGTTCCAACCGACGAAAAATGACAAAATAACTAGATATCCGAAAAAATCCCCATAGGAATAATGCCGTGAGTCTAGAAAAGCTGGAATCAGTCGAAAAACACCTGCTCGGCCTTCAAAACGATCTCTGCGCGAAGCTTGAGTCGATTGAGGACCCGCTATTCCCATTTATCAGCGACTCCTGGGAACGTCCCGAAGGCGGCGGCGGAATCTCGCGGGTGCTGGAGGGCGGGCAGACCTTCGAAAAGGCGGGCGTCAATTTTTCCCATGTCCAGGGCGACAATCTTCCTCCTTCGGCGACAGCTGTTCGCCCCCAGCTCGCAGGGCGGTCCTTTCACGCGACTGGCGTTTCGATAGTCATCCATCCTCGCAACCCCTACGCGCCCACTTCCCACGCCAACGTCCGCTTTTTTTATGCCCCCGCCCGAAATTCCGACGAAATCGACGTTTGGTGGTTCGGCGGCGGATTCGACCTCACCCCCTACTACGGGTTTCGAGAGGACGCCATCGAGTGGCATAAAACGGCCAAGGCTGCCTGCGACCCATTCGGCCCTCATCTCTATCCATCGCTCAAAAAGCAATGCGACGATTATTTCTACATCAAGCATCGCTCCGAGCCGCGCGGCATCGGCGGACTCTTCTTTGACGATTTCGACGAAGGCGGCTTCGATAGCGCTTTCGCGTTTATGAAAAGCGTCGGTAATCATTTCGGCGAAGCCTACCTGCCCATCGTCAAGCGCCGCAAAGACATCGAGTATGGCGAACGCGAACGCGATTTTCAGCGCTACCGACGCGGTCGCTATGTCGAATTCAACCTCGTCTACGATCGCGGCACACTGTTCGGCCTCCAAAGCAACGGGCGAACCGAATCGATTTTGATGTCGCTTCCAAATGAAGTATCCTGGAAATACAACTACGCTCCCGAACCGGGAACTCCCGAAGCGGAACTCTACGAAACTTTTCTGAAACCAACCGACTGGGCGGATTTAAAGTAAGAGGTTAGAATGAAAAACGCAGAAGTATACGCCGCATCCTCTCTTTACTTCCTAATTCCTAATTCTTACTTCTTCATTTAACCAATGACTTCTCGCGAACGCTTCCTTGCCGCTCTAAACTGCCAGCCGCTCGACCGGCCTCCCATCTGGGTCATGCGCCAAGCCGGTCGCTACCTGCCGGAATATCGAGCCCTCAAGGAAAAGCATTCTTTCCTCGAACTTGCTCAAACTCCCGAGCTCGCCCTTGAAGTAACGCTTCAGCCACTGCGCCGATTCGATCTAGACGCGGCAATCCTGTTCTCGGACATACTCGTCATTCCCGAAGCGCTCGGACAAGGTTATCACTTCCGGACTCAAGGCGGAATCGGCATGGATTACCGCCTCGATTCGAAAGATCAAATCGACGCCCTCGACCCCACCGCCATCGAAGAGAAACTTTCCTATGTCTCCGACGCGCTCAAGCTTATCGACGGCGAACTCGCTGGATCGAAAGCGCTCCTCGGCTTCGGCGGCTCTCCGTGGACGCTGGCCACCTACATGGTTGAAGGCGGAAGTTCCAAAAACTTCGAGCGCGTCAAAGGACTCTTCTATTCCGATCGGCTCGCCTTTAACGCCTTGATGGAAAAACTCGTCGCCGCGCTCATCGACTACTTCAGAATGCAAAAGTCCGCAGGCGTGGATGCCATTCAGATCTTCGATTCTTGGGGCGGCATTTTGGCAGGCGAAGATTATCAAGAAGCATCCCTTCAATGGATACAGCAAATCATCGACGCCGTACGCGATGAAGTATCCATTATCATTTACGCCAAAGGAACGTCGCCCCATTTCGCCCGCCAGGCAGCGACACGGCCCAAAGCGATTTCCGTCGATTGGACCATTCCGATCGAAGAAGCCGCTCAACAAATCCCTGCCGATGTCGCCATCCAAGGCAACCTCGATCCCGTCCTGCTCGACACCACCCCCGATATCGTCCGCCAAGGAGCTACTCGTATTCTCGACGCAATGAGCAATCGCCCCGGCCACATTTTCAACCTCGGCCACGGCATCCATCCGACCGCGCGTATCGAGAATATGGAAACGCTTGTTGAAACGGTAACGACTTACAGTCAGTAAATCATGCAGGACGCCATAGTTATCGGAGGAGGAATTTCGGGCCTCACAGCAGGGCATCAGCTGCAGCAAAAGGGCCTGGACATCTCCGTTCTCGAAAAGAGCCTTCATCCTGGAGGCCCGATCCAAAGCCTCGAGCAGAACGGTTTCCTTCTGGAAAAAGGACCGAACTCCCTTCTCCTGCCCGATCCCTGGGTCGAACGATTCATCGATGATCTTGGATTATCCGATAAACTTCAAGAAGCCAGTCCACTGGCCAATAAACGGTATATCGTTCGAAGAGGCCGCCCGGTCGCCGTACCCATGTCGGCGCTACAGGCTGTTACGACACGCTTGTTTTCGTTTAAAGCCAAACTCGGCTTTCTCGGAGAACCCTTCCGAAGAAAAATTTCCGACAAAAAGGGGGATTCCGAAACCGTCGCCCGGTTCGTTCGTCGCCGCATGGGACAGGAGTTTCTCGATTACGCGATCAATCCTTTCGTCAATGGCGTTTACGCGGGCGATCCCAACGAATTGATTCTTGAATACGCCTTCCCGCTGATGAGAGGGTTCGAACGCGACGGAGGATCGATCATCAAAGGAGCACTTCAATACAGAAAACGAAGAAAGCGTGAAGGCACGAGCTACAAAAAGCGCTCCATCAGTTTTGAAAACGGGCTGCATACACTCCCGAAAACGATCGCCCGCAAACTCGGCAATCGGCTCTGGCTAGGATCCTCCGTAGTCGCGATCAATCGGAACGACCAAGGCTGGCAAGTTACCTGGAAACGAGACGGGGAGAATTTCGAAGGTTTCGCCAAAAACATCCTCGTCTGCCTTCCCTCGCAAGCCATCAAAACCCTTGCTTGGCCGCAGCCGATGGCGGAGCATTTACAAGCATCACCCGACCTGCCTTATCCCGCAGTGCACAGTCTCGCACTCGGCTACCGTCGCGATCAAATAGCTCATCCGCTCGATGGTTTTGGAGCGCTGGTACCGAGCAAAGAATCGCCAGACATTTTGGGTGTGCTCTTTAGCTCCAGCCTTTACCCCGGACGGGCCCCCGAGGGGCACTGTCTGCTAACGGTGATGATCGGCGGGCGTCAGCGAGCCGATCTCGCGGAAGCTTCGCAAGACGAGCTCATGGCGATCGCCGAAAAAGATCTCGGGACGCTTCTTGGCGCCAGCGGCGAGCCTTGCTTCTCTCACCTCACTTCCTGGCCGCAAGCGATTCCTCAATACACGAAAGAATTCGGCCCCTGGAAACAAATTCTTCGCGATCTGGAAGCGGACTACTCCGGCCTCCACTTTGGAGGCAACTCGATCGACGGAATCGCCATGGGCGCGAGCATTCTAAGCGGCAAAAACCTCGCCGAAAAAATCGGCTAAAAGACAATAACTCCGAAAGTGTACGAGCCTGCTCGCAGGCGATCTTTCCATTCGTTGCGTGGAATCTCAATCGCCTGCAAGCAGGCTCCTACAATATCGCTCACTGCAACGCCGCCGCTCGGACTCTTGTGATCAGCGACACGAGCTCGTTACTAGGTCGGATGACCTGGGCGCGTTTAAGCAACTCCATCGATGAGGAAAACCGGTTCTCGTCGATCAGAAGTTGAGACGCGAGAAGCAGCGCATCATACTCGTGTTTTTCAGTCCCGTAGGCTCTTTCAAAATAGAACATGGCTTTCGCGTTCTCTTTGCGATCCGCATGCAAGGAGCCCAACTTTATCAATATATGGCCGTTAAGCGGATCGTCCTCTAGCGCTTGAAACAACTTTTCATACGCAAGCTCATCATCGCCATCCGCAGTCGCGAATCCGGCTTCGAGGAGACGATATCGTGTTTTATCCTCGATAGACCAATCCTTTTTAAAAGAACCGATCTTTTCAAACAAGCGCCTCGCTTGGCTGGACTCATCTTGTTCAAGCAGGAAATTTACGTTAAGCAGCGCTTGCGGCAATCTCAGCTCCAACTGCTCGCGAGACATGCCCATGAAGGTATCGACCGCGAGCTCGTAAAAGCCGTTTACGCTATAGATATTCGCCAACTGCAAACGCGTGTCGCTATTCCCTTTTCCAAGCGCGTGTATTACCTCGAAGGTTTCCGCAGCTTTCAGGAAGTCCTCTTGCTCTACGTACACGTTGGCCAGAAAGGTTCGATACAAATCTTTCTTGGGGTTCCGATCGATCAGATCCCCCAGCAAAGGAACCGCTTCCTGAAAACGCTTCCCTTGAATCATCGCCTGAACTCTACCTTCAAGCCATTCGATATTTCTCGGTTCAAGCACGATCGCGGCATTGTATGCGAGCTCGGCAGCCATCAAGTTTCCGGATCGCAAGTGGCAGTACGCCGCCGTGCCATACGTATCGGGACTCGTATCCCCAAGCTCGATACAACGCACTAGAGCTTCCAATCCGCCTTCGTAGTCCGTGTTTCGAACCTTCAGCATCCCAAGATTTTTCCAGGCCCGACGAAAGGCCGGATACTTCTCGATCGCCTGGTCGTATTCGTCCATCGCATCTTCCAATGCGTCTCCATTGAAGTACAGATTAGCCAAGATGAAATTGAAAGTGGCCGAAGCAGGATTATCTTCGCCGAGCATTCCTTCCAACATAGATTTGGCGAATTCCGGGTTCTCCTCCACCATGGGGCCGATCTTCTCCAAAAGAGAAATTTCCAACTCCTGCAGTTCGGGCTCGCGATCTTCGAGCACGCCATAACTGGCGACGAATCGTTTCTGAAATTCCGAACCGTACAGATCCGGCTTGCCCATCTCTAGGTCATCTTGCCCGTAAAGAGAGCTCAGAGTGAAAAAGACAACGATTAACCAAACATTCTTCATAAGCTAAAAGGCGACGAATTCGACTCTTGGTACACAAGCGTGAACCGTACCCAGCATTTCACTTTTCTTCCGTTCTTTTCGGCCGGTCTGAAGCGCCAGCGTTTCAGTGCCGAGATAATCGGCGCTCTCGCTTCCGCGACCGGTGGATTGAGCACCATTACATGCAACGGCTTACCCCTGTCGTCGATCGAAAGCTGTACGATGATTCTGGCTGCTCCAACTTTCTTTTTGATTTTCGCAGGGAGATGCGGAATCGGCGTGTGGCTCCTAACAGGAATCCGGTCCACTTCGCTCTTTTCGTAAACGATTGAATCCAAATCCACATCAACCGTTGGCCTCTGAAATTCGGTCAAGCTGACCTCTATCCTATCAACGATCTGAGACGGAGCATCAAAATTCGTTTCCACGGGCCGCACCGTCAACTTAGTCGGCTCGGGATTAATGGTCACATCCACTTGGATCGGGACCTGCATCGCTTCTTCTTGGATAACCTCTTCTGGCGGCGGAGGTGGCGGCGGAGGTGGCAGAAATACATCCAATTTCGATATTTCAATTTCCTCTGTCGGATCGATCTCGCCGAGACGGGAAATCGACATCGCGCAAAACAAGATCGCCGTACCGATGATAGCGAACGCAGCGACCCGTATCGAATTGGTCGACTTGTTCAGATCGAACTCTAGCGAATGCGTTTTCATTCTTTCGTCGCGAAGTGAATGTCCTTTCCTCCCGCGGCTTTTACCTCGCCGTAGACCTTAGCGAACGTGTCGTGCATCGACTCGCGATCCGCTTGAATGATGATCGGCACGTCCTCGATGGCCAGAACGCGATGGACAATGGGGCGCACTCGGGCAAGCGAGATTTCCTTGCCGCCATGGTAAATCCGTCCCGTTTCCGTGATTGCGATGAGAATGCTGTTTTTCGGAAGCGGCGTCGAATTGCTCGCTTGCGGCTTGTCCACATCGATTCCCGCTTCCTGGACAAACACAGTCGTCACGATGAAAAAGATCAACAAAATGAATACGCAATCGATCATCGGAGAAAGATTGATCTCCGTCTCTCCGCTCAACTCCAGATCTAGCATGTCGCGCTTCATCTGTCCCTCCCTCTCCTTTCATGCGAAACGGTCATCTCGGCGTGCGACAAACTCTGCTGGCATCGTTGCGCTTCGCGCTTGATCCATTGGATGATGAAAATCGCCGGAATCGCCACGATCAATCCCGCCTGAGTTGTGACCAGTGCGAACCTCACGCCGCTCGAAACTTGAGCCGTCGTTTCCTGCATGCGCTGAGAAAGGCTTTCGAATGTATCCAGCATTCCGATAACCGTCCCCAGCAATCCGAGCAGAGGAGCGGCCGCGGCCAGCATGCCGATATAAATGACTTGCCTCGAGACCAACTCGCTGAACTCGCGCTTGCTTTGCGAATACGCGATCTCCAAATCCAAGGAACTCGCTTCGTCTCCCGCTTTTCTTCGGATCTCTTCGATAGAGAATCGCCTCACAAACGACAGCGTCCCAAAAGCCGAGCGATAAAGCAGCACCGACAGAAAGACCAGAGCGAGCATTACCACGCCTCCTTCGCGCACCGTTTGCCAAGCCTCTAGAAAAAATCTCTCCATCCGATCAAGCCGCTTCCTTGTTGCTAAGTTTGCTCACGATTTTCGAGAACTCCGTTGCCGAGAGTTCCATCGCGCTGATTCGCCGTTTCGCCAAACGCAACAAGACGCCATGAATGATCAAGGTCGGTATCGCCACAACCAATCCCAGCTCCGTCGTCACCAGCGCTTCGGAGATCCCGGAAGAAAGCGCCTTAGGATCGCCGGATCCGAAAATAGTTATCAGCGTGAATGTCTTGATCATTCCGACCACCGTTCCGAGAAGCCCCATCAGCGGCGTCGCCGCCGCCGTGACCGAAAGCCACGGGAGAAAACGTTCCAACCGCGGCTTGCCTCGAAGAATCACGCTCATCATGTGATCTTCCATCAGTTCGCGATCTCGCTTGGCGTGCGCCGCGCCTTCCGAAAGCATGTCCGCCATCCACGGCCTGCTACTTCGCGCTTCGCTCTCTGCTTTCTCGTTATCGCCCTCGCAAGCGGCGGCCGCGATCGAAGTTAAATTCGAAGGAATCGCAACGTTCAACGCATTGAAATCGATCAGCTTCACTCCCGCTAGCAGCAAGGCAAGTCCGCCCATCGCAATAATCGCGTAACCGACTGGACCGCCTTTTTCTATATGCTCCTGCCAGCTTCCTTTGGCTTGGTTGAGCGAAATAGCTTTGCCCAAAGAAGCGTCGAGAGGCAGTTGGAATTGCCCTTGGTCGCCGTAGTTTCGAAGCGAGCTTCCGTAATCACCCTCGAGTCGAACCAGAGCCGGCTCCAAAGCTCCCGGGCGAAAATTCAAAAGTCCGACCGAATCATCATTCTCGCCCCGGAAATAGCTCACCGGTCCATAAACGAGAATCTCGCCATTCAAAATCTCGCCGCTCGCATCGATCGCCTTGCCCTGAAAACGATAGCCGCCAGATATCAAATCCAGGCGATCCAAACAGAGCTCAACCGCTTCCGTCCGCTTTTCGCGAGCGACCTTCGTACCGGAGCCAGCAAGCTCGATCGCTTCTCGAAGCGGGATCAGCGTCTCCTCGAATCGCTGATCTTCGGCGATGTGCAACCGTCCTTCGAAGGTATTCAAATACTGGGTAAACAATCCCGACACATAATTATTCTGCGTCCCCAAATCGCGAGCATAGAGGCGCTGATTACGCAACTGCTCGATCGCCTGATCCTCGGTCGATTTCATCGCGCGGATACGAGCTCGCAATTCGATCGTATCATTCTCCAGGGCATTGATTTCCTGGACGATCGGCACCTTCTCCCCCGCAATCGATTCCTGCAGAGCGTTGTATCGCTTCAGGGTCGCCTCCACTCGGGCCTCCATCATCTCCGCCAATTCGGCGACACTCTTTTCCTGCCCAGATGCCAGCGGGTTCAGCCAGCAAGCCAGCGCGAAAAATCCAAGAATCGGCAGGCGGCAAAACGAAGCGCTGGTGTCAGTCGTTCGAATTCTCGAGCTCATCCTTCACCCCCTGCGTCGTTGAGCACTTTTCCCGGCAAATTCTGCAACGAGGGCGGGCGCGTCTGTTCGTAAATTTGCACGATTTCCAAGGTTTCGGAAACGAAGTCAGGCCGCTCTACCCATCTCCATCCATCGGCGCTCGGAATCAGCTCCCATGCAACAGTTCCTTGTGGATCCACCGCATAGCCGCGAGCGAGTCCCCAGTAAAGGACCGAGACCATGACTTCTCGACCGTCTTCGAGCTCTCGAGGCACATAGTCGATTGTCACCGTGCGGTTGAATTCCTCGATGCGCGTGAAGGCCGCAATCAGGATCTGAGCCCGCTCCCCCAGCGCCGCAGGATCCGCCACGTCCAGCTTTTCGCGAGCGGTCGCCAACTCGTCCGTCAGAAATTCCGGGGCGCCGGCCCGAAACCGATCCAAGCGCTCCGTCAGCTCGAGCAGTTTCGCTTCGTAGAAGCTCCGCGCCTGATCCTGATCGCCGAGAGACTCCTCGTTCTCGGCCAAACTTGTCGCTCTGGCCGAAGCCTCGTTTTCCAGATTCTCCAGTCCGCTCGACAACCCTTCCAGGTCCGCTTGCAGCGTCAGGACGGTCTGGGCAAGAATCTTCTGTTGAGATTTCCAAGCGTTCCTTTCGGTCGCTATTTTCTCTTCGAGATCGAGCCAACGCTTGGTAGCCGCCTCCAGCCGCTCATAGTCGTCGGCGATCAGGTTAGGAAGAAGTCCGGCTAGACCGAATAACAGAATCGA
Source organism: Opitutales bacterium (assembly GCA_021772595.1). GTDB lineage: Bacteria > Verrucomicrobiota > Verrucomicrobiia > Opitutales > Opitutaceae > Pelagisphaera. The sequence goes on along the minus strand of JAJFLS010000190.1, from coordinate 908 downwards.
AAAGCGGGCTCCGCGAGCGAGAGTCCGTTTAGGAAGCAGTAGAGTACGCATCAAAATAATAGGGGAAGGGGAAATTTCGCCGATCGGCGCACTATGAAACCCGTAGAGACGGAAAGATTCTCAAACCGAAGTCGGCGGGTCAAGTGGTTAGTAGCTCCAGAAGTATCACTTCGAGAACGCTGCTTGGCGAACATAGATTGCAGTTTCTGCCAGCTTTGAGCTATTTCGAAGACACGCCCTAAGCTCCGATCAAGCGTAACCGAATGCCTCCGCAATCCGTTTCTAATTTCGTAACTCGATCAACCCCCAGATTCTCAACCTATGAAATTCCCAGTATTCGCCCTTCGAAAGGCGCTCATCGCCCTCCTCGCTATCGCTACCGCCGGGCTCGCCCCACTCGCTCACTCGCAAGAAACGCCGAGCCCCGAAGAGCTCGAAAAGCGAAAACAGGACTTCTTCAGGGCCATCGAGCAACGCGTCGTGAGCGTGTTGGATGAAATTGAACTGACCGAAGAACAGAGCCTGCCAATGCAAAAAGCCCTCGTAGGCTTTTTCGCCACGACCATGCCGGAACAAATGAAGATGCGAGCCGCCCGCCAGGACGCCGCCAAAAAGAGCGGCGGCAACGCCCCGCCCAGAGTCACTCCTGAAATGAGGCAATCGCGGGCCAAAACCGAGAACGCCCGCACAGCCCTGGACAGCGCCGCCAAGAAAATCCTCGAAGGCAACGAAGACAAGAAACAGGGCAAAAAGCAGTACAAGAAATTCAAAGAGGTTATGGAGAAGCTCAATCCCCAGCAACGCAGAGGCGGCCCAGGCGGCGGCGGACGCGGCGGGCGCTAGGTCTACTTTGTTAGATTTCGGTTTAGCTCTTGTTTTGGGTAGGGCAACGACGTCTCGGCGTGCCG
>JAJFLS010000189.1 GCA_021772595.1 Opitutales bacterium | reverse complement strand
CTAAGGTCTTGAACCTATCTCCGCGATTCGATTAGAAAGTCGCCGTGCCCCACCACTCGATAACAATTGGCATCTCAGGCGGCAGCGGCTCGGGGAAGTCCTGGTTCGCCCGGAGAATCCAGGATGCGTTTCCCGGTAAATCGACCCTCATCGAGCAAGATTGGTACTACCGCGACCTGTCCAAACTCCCGATCGAGGAAGCGCGCGACACCAATTTCGACCACCCCGACGCGATCGAATTTCCGCTCCTGCTCAAGCACCTCGAAGCCCTCCAGCGAGGCGAGGTGGTTCAGGCCCCGCAGTACCGTTTTTCCAACTATCAAAGGACCGAAAACGTCCGAACTCTCCAACCATCCGCAATCCTCATCATCGAGGGACTCTTCGTCCTGCACGAGACCGATGTCCGCAAACTACTTGATAGAAAGTTATTTATAGAAACGGCTCCTCAAACCCGATTCGACCGTCGGCTGGAGCGCGACGTTCAAGGGCGAGGCTATTCGCGCGAGCATATCTCCCAAAGCTGGAAACGCCACGCCGAGCCGATGTTCGAGCAGTTCGTCGCCCCCAGCGCCATTCACGCGGACCAAGTGTGGAATCCCTTGGAAGATAACGCTTTTGAAAACGATTTTATGGCCGATTTACGAAGTCAAACGGCCAACGATGGAAACAAAAATCACCGACTCTGACACCGAGTTCGCAGAATACTGGGCGAAAGCGGCTACCCCCGCTGGTCGAGCCAGCCTCCAAAGCCGTATCCGGACAAAACGTCTCGTCTGGAAAAGCGTCATCGGCGCGGCGATCTTCCTAAAGCGCATCTTCGATATTTTCGTGTCCGCTTTCACCTTGATGACTCTGTCGCCTCTATTCGCGGCCACCGCCATTCTCATCAAGGTCGAGGACGATGGACCCGTCTTTTTCAAGCAGAAGCGAATCGGCCTCAAAGGAAACTCGTTTCAAATCTGGAAATTCCGATCGATGGTCGCCGACGCCGAGAAAGTCGCCCAGCGGATGATCGAGCTCGAGCAAGCCAAGGACACCATCGAAATGAAGCTAGCGGGCGATCCCCGGATCACGCGCATCGGCAATTTCATTCGCAAATACTCGATCGATGAGCTCCCTCAATTCTGGAACGTTTTCAAAGGCGATATGTCGATCGTCGGGCCAAGGCCGGTCGTTCCCATGGAAGTCGCCGACTACTCAATGGAAGAGCGCCAGAGACTTCTGGCCAAGCCTGGGCTCACCTGCTTCTGGCAAGTCGGCGGACGCACCGATTTGGATTTCGAAAATCAAGTCCGCCTCGACGTCGAATACATCCGCTCCAACAGCATTTGGCTCGATATCAAGCTTCTGTTGCTAACTGTCCCCGCCGTCTTTCTGGGCAAGGGCGCCTACTGATAACCGTGCCGTCATGAAAAAAAAATGGAGGCTACTCGTTCCCGATTGGGGCTCGCTGGATGATCTTTGGAGAAATCCCGATCCCTTCTGCCTCTGGCCGATCGGCAACCAGCCCTTCATCGCTCACTGGATGGATCGAGCCGTCGACGAATCGATCGACGCCATCGAGATCTACGTCTCCGATCGACCTTCCTGCGTGCGCGACTACCTCAACGGCGGAGCCTACTGGTCGCGCAACGTGACCATCGTCCCCGTTTCCGCAGACGAGAAAGCTCCCGACGACGCAGTTCCCATCATCGGACTTCCCCGTCACAATAAAATCGAACACGCTTTGGACAACAGCGTCGATCTCCTGCGGCATTGGCTCAGCCTAAATCGCCTTTGGCTAGAGCAAATAGATCAATATAAACTGCACATCGAAGTCCAGCACATCCCCGGAGGATGGATCGGCCCGCACGTTCGCATTCACCATAAGGCGAAGCTGGTCGCCCCATTTTGGATACAAGGGAAATGCGATATCGGAGCTAACGCGGAAATCGGCCCTTTCGCCTGCATAGCCGAAAACACGATCATCGACAGAAACGCGAGGGTCAGGAACTCCATCGTCCTCTCCGGCACCATGGCAGGACGCAACACTTCCCTTGACCAGGTCGCCGTCGATGGCGGATTGCTCCTCGACGCCAAGCACGGCTGCCGCGTTCCCATATCCGACACCTTTATTCTCAGCGATATGGGAAGCCGCATTCGCAAGGCCCCCTTCTACGAGCGGATCTTCGCAATCCTCCTATTCGCGATCGCCGCTCCCCTCGTCGCCCTGTCCCGCATCGATTGGACCGTGGTCGAAGCGCATGACGGTACCGGCGGAGCTCTCAAGCTCAAAACCGGCAACAAAGGCTGTCTGCTTGCCCGACGATGGCATTGGCTCAAAGAAGTATTCAAAGGTCGAATGCGCCTGATCGGAATCCTCCCTAGACCAATGAATTGGACTATCAGTCTAAACCAGGAACTCGACCAACGCCTCAAGGAAACATCGCCCGGATTTCTCTCTCTTTCGGATCTGCACGACTGCCACTCTGCTAGCGACCCCGATGAATGGATACACGCATCCTATCAAGCGCTCAACGGAGATAAAAACACATCGAAACTCATTCGACACAGTTTCTGGAGACTGGTCTTCAAGCGGGCCTCGTAAGTCATGAGCGAGCTGAACTACCAGAATATCGGGCGCTGCGAAATTCCAGGAAACCTGCGCAATGTTGCCAAGGCCGCTCAGCTTCTCAAGGTCTACTGTGAGCAGCGACTAATCGAGCCTACCCTTTGGGCCGAGCTCGAAGTAGCGTTTTGCGAAGGTCTTAACAACGCCATTGAACACGGGTGCCAAGAGGACGAAAGCAAAACCGTCCACGTTCTCTGGAATTGGGAAGGCGATTGGCTGACCATCGAAATCGAAGACCCAGGCCCGTATTCTGACGAAGAAATCGACCCTGATCTTCCCGAAGACCCGCTCCAGGAATCCGGACGAGGCTATTTCATCATCAACACGATTTTCGACCAAGTAACACGCCAGCCCACCGACAAAGGGCAGATGCTCGTATTGAAAAAGCAACTGCATCCGCAACACGATTCCGTGGACAAGATGCAGGAGATGTACGAAGCGCTGCAAGCGGTTACTGGAAAACTCAATCAAAGCTATACAACCTTATTCGCTCTCCAAGGATTCGCGGAAGACCTGGACGGGAACGCATCTCTCAACAAGATCATCGCCAAGGGCATCGATCGACTTCGCAGCGCAGCCAGAATTCCTCGGGCCGAGGTTTGGGTCGCCAACGAAAATCGTCTTGAACTCCTATTTCATGAGGGGGGTGACTCACTGAGTGCCGAAGAGATTTTGATCGATCTCGACTCGTCATCGCCAATTGCGATGGCTCATAGGGATAAGCGAGAATGCTCTTTCGAAGATTGCTCTAAGTTCCCGGAAAGCGATCCACTGTATTCAGAATCAAACTGCGCTCTAATCTGTCCAATCACATTCCAATACAAGAGCCTCGGTCTCATCATTATCCAAGCGCCGAAAAAGGACTTCGCTCTCCTCAATTCAGACATCGCAAGTCTTACGAGCGTGTTCGCTCGATTTCTCGCAGTCGCATTCACCTGCGCCGAGACATTCCATCAACGAAAGGAGAACGAACACTCGGTCGCTCAGCTAGAGGTAGCCTCCGAAATCCAGCGCTCGCTCCTTCCCTCCGAGTTTCCTCGGAATGCCCACTGCCGGCTGTCCGGCAAATGCGTTACCGCTCAAGCGGTCGGCGGCGACTATATCGACGCAATCGAAATTAAAGACCACGGACTTCTGCTCATAATCGCGGATGTGATGGGCAAAGGAGTCCCTGCCGCTATGCTCGCCACCATCTTCAGGACAGCTATTCGCTCGCGTTTGACTCTCGCCGAAACGCCCGGCTGGCTTCTTTCCCAGATCAACAAGCAGATCCACGAAGAGCTCGGCCACCTCAATATGTTCATCACTGCTCAAGCCGCCTTCTTCTTCTACGAAGGCAAGAAGCTTAAGCTCGCCAGCGCAGGCCACTGCCCCGCCTTTCTAATGAAGGCCGGAGAGAACAACTCCGAAACCCTCAGCGCCGAAGGAATCCCTCTGGGGATCGATCCGACGGATATCTACGAGGAGCGTCTCATCGAGCTGGATACAGGCGACCGTGTTCTATTCATCACGGATGGAATCTACGAAACCGAAAATCAAACCGGCGAAATGCTTGGGATCGAAGGCTTTTCGAAGCACCTTCCCGAGATTTGGGAGGGAGGGCTAGACGCGGTTCCCGACAACGCTCTTTCCGTGGTCACCGCCCACTCTCAAGGCGGAGCGCCCCAAGACGACAAGACCCTCATGGCCCTCGAGGTCCTGTAGTCTACTTCTTTTCAGAGCTGACTCGGTAGAAACTTCGACGCTTCCCGACTCCGCCGACGCAGCTCGCGCCGGTCTTCGTTTCAATTTCCGCGACGAGAGCGTCGAGTTCTTCTCGACTCGCTTTGAACGCCACTTTCACAAGCTCCTCCAAATCGAGGAACTGATTGAGCTGAGCCACCAGCCCGGGTGAAATGCCGCCTTTCCCAACGAAAATCGCCGGTTTCAGACGTTGAGCCGTGTTCCTCATAGCGGCTTTCGCCTTACTCGATAATTCTGTCATCGCCGTTTCACTGACCGATGAGCGCCTCCAGGTCAACCCCCACCTGCACGCGATCAATCGCCCCGAGTCGACCTCTTTTTCTTGTCCTTCCCCCGGGAATTCGCCAATCGATAATCTTCGCAATGCCGCAAGTTTCGTGAGTTCAGAACAATACATCATAGTCGCCTACTACAAATTCGTACCGCTTCCCGACTTCGAGGAGCGCCGCAGGCCGCTGCTCGAAGTCTGCGAAAGCCATGGCGTTAAGGGAACGATTCTCCTCGCCGCAGAGGGAATCAATTCGACGATGTCCGGGACCCAAGAGAGCATCGACGCCGTGCTGGAATACCTCCAGTCCGATCCGGCGATCGGGCCGCTCGAAGTCAAATATTCGCGCTCCGACGAGATCCCGTTCTACCGCATGAAGGTAAGGCTCAAAAAGGAGATCGTGCGTCTCGGGAAGCCGGAAGTAAACCCGAACGACCAAGTCGGCGAACACGTTTCCCCCGAGGAATGGAATCAGCTGATCTCCGACCCCGACGTCGTTCTCGTTGACACGCGCAACGATTACGAGATCGAGATCGGTTCGTTCAAAGGCGCGATCAATCCCAATACGAAAAGCTTTCGCGAGTTCCCCGAATACGTTGAGAAAGAACTCGCCGACAAGAAGGACAAACCCATCGCGATGTTCTGCACCGGCGGAATCCGCTGCGAGAAATCCACTTCGCTACTCCTGAAGGAAGGCTTCAAAAAAGTCTACCATCTCAAAGGGGGCATCCTCAACTATCTGGAGAAAATCGACGCGGACCAGAGCATGTGGGAAGGCGACTGTTTCGTATTCGACAATCGCGTGACCGTCGATCACGAGCTCGAGCCAGGCGACTACGACATGTGCCACGCGTGCCGCCACGCGATTACCGAAGAGGACAAGCGCTCGCCCCATTTTCAGGAAGGCGTTAGCTGCCCCTACTGCCATGACTCTCTAAGCGACGAGCAGCAGGCTCGAGTCGCTCAGCGGCAAAAGCAAGTCGAAATCAGCAAGAAGCTTGATCGCAAACATATCGGCATGAGCGAAGCCGATCGCGCCGCATGGCGTGCCGAAAAACGGGAAGCCCAAAAGAAGCAAACCGAACGCGATCCGAAATCCGTGTAGTTGAATGCCAACAACGCGGGTTCGAAAGAGCTACACCGCAAGTTTTCGCTTCGCTCGATCCAGGCGCTCCGCGAGCTGCTCCATGCTGAGCGGCTTGGCGAGATAGTCATCCATCCCGGCCGCCAAGGATCTCTGGCGATCCCCCTCCAGAGCACGAGCAGTCAATGCGATGATGTAGATCCCTCGATTATCCTCTCCAGAATCTCCGGCCCGGATTCTGCGCGCCGTTTCAATGCCGTCAATCGGAGCCATTTGGACATCCATCAGAGCGATCGCGTACGCGTCTTTCCTCAGCTCCTCGATCGCATGAATTCCATTGTTCACCGTTCGCGCTTCATAACCCAGATGCTCGACCAGTTTGGTGGTAATCAGCAGATTGTTCGGATCGTCGTCGACAATCAGCACTTTCAAGCGTTCCGATACAGGCTCAAGCAACTTCGCTAACGCCGGAGGTTCGCTGGTTTCGAAATCGAATTCGGGAGCAGCCAACAGCAGATCCAGTTCGATCGTGAAAATCGTTCCCTCACCCAATTCGCTGGTCACATCAATGCTTCCATTCATCGCCTCGCACAAACGCTTGGAAATGGCCATTCCAAGCCCTGTGCCGCCATATTCCCGACTCTCGTGAACTTGTCTAAACGGCTCGAAAAGAAGCCCCAGCCGATCCTCGTTGATACCGATCCCATCGTCCTCGAATTCGAAGCGAAAGGACGCCCAATCCGGGTTCGCGTTCGACACGCTTGTCGCCCGCGCAACAACGCGTCCCTCGTGAGTGAATTTCGTAGCGTTGCTCAGCAGGTTTATGAAAATTTGCCTTAAACGTATCGGGTCTCCCATTACGCGGCGATCCTGAAGCGCCTCGCAGTCGATCTTGAAATCCAATCCCTTCATTCGAGCGCGGCCTGCCATAATCGTGCCGCACTCCCTCAGGAGCGTGCCGATATCGAACGGCTCGCTACGAAGCTCCAGATGACCTTCCTCGATCTTCGAGTAGTCCAGCACTTGATTGATCAGCTGGATCAAAAGCTGACCGCTCGACGATATCGCGTCGACGCACTCGCGCTGCTCCTCATCCAGGCGCATACTCGAAAGCAGATCGCAAAAACCGATCACCGCATTCATCGGAGTGCGGATCTCATGGCTCATACTGGCGAGAAACAAGCCTTTCGCTTGGTCCGAGGCTTGAGCCTCACGCGAGTCCAACTGCATGCGTTCCAACTCCGCTTCGAGCTGAACGATCCTCACCTTCAGCTCGTCGACGCCCACTGCATCGCCTCCCTCAAATACGCTTTCCTGTTTCGCTATTTCCACATTCATCCACCCGGTTAATCTTATGAAAAGTCAGACTAGCAATTCCGCCTCGATGTAACAGAGCAGAAGCGAATTCGGACCGGAGAAACGATCTTTAAATCCTTATTTATAAACGCTGGGTAAAAGCGAAATTTCAGCTTTTCCCTTAGCGTCGCGTACGCTTTTTTGGAAGAGGAGCCCACATTCTCAGGAGTTGTTCGGACAGGTTGAGCATGCTTATTTTGCGTTCTCCTTCATGGATAACCACTTCCCGAAAAGGTGACTCGAATCGAGACCGCTCCTCGAAGTACTCCCACAATTGCGCGTTCAATTCGAGGGCCTTATACTCCCGTCGTCCGCTGCGTCGGGCGATTTCCAATACGCGAGCCTCCCAATAGCGTTTCTCCTCGTCGTGGCACTCAAGATAGTTGTACAGCATCTGCTCGTAGCGGTTGAGACTCATAGGCCAGCCACTTCAATTTCACTCCGCAGGAAAATCAACCCATTAGCTTGCCCAACGGGCCGATTGTTCGACTAGGCCGCAACCGACGGCGTCACCTGTCCGACTCGCCGTGCTGATTCACCACCACCATGTCCTTGCGAAAACGCTCCGTGAACTCGAGCAGTCGCGGAACGTCGTCCCTAGCATCGTAGGCTTTCACGATGTCGATCTGAAGCAGCTTGTTTCTCACGATCGCGTAGGTTGTCGTGGCGATAAGCGGCCGGACAAACGCCCCCTTCTTATTGTTTACGAGAAACTCGGAGGTGTAGAAGTAGGTCAAATGCTCGTCGCCTTCATTGGCTTCGATCCAGAAGCCGTCAACGAAGTTGTCTATCTCGTCGTCCCGCCCGAACTTGAAGGCGATGTAATCGTTGAAAGTTTCGAACTGATCGCGATCCGCATACTCCTTTCGTGCCCTAACGATCCCCTCGCGCACCCCCGCCTTGATTCTCTCGAAGCTGGTTGGCGTGAACAGCGAAAACGCGTACTGCTCCGGTACCCAGATCCGCGTAAAGAAATTGATGAATTCGCCCCCAGTCTGCTTGTAGAAGTTCTTGTTGAACGTCACGCAGGAGAGCGTGTAACCCGGCTCGCCTTCCGCAGATAGCTCTTCGACGAATCCTTTCACCTTACGGCCGTCCTCCCAACCTTCGTAGAACGGCGGATAGAGACTCGTAACGCCCGTCCGGAATCCCCAGCTCTTTCGATACGCGACGTTATCTTTGCTGTAGATATCGATGTCGCCCATATTCCGCTGCATTCGAACCCGTTCGGCCGGAGTCATGTCCTGCACGTTCACGGACCGACTGCGCCCGCCACGTTTTTTCTTCTCGGGTTTCTCCGCTTTCTCGGGGGTTTCGGCCTCGCTTACGTCGGCAGCAGGTGGTTCCGCTTTCGAATCCGCGCCTTCTTTCGATTCTTGAGCGATCAGTGAAACGCCCGCGATCGAAACCGCTAACGAAATACAGAAAGTGAACAAACCAGAAGTGCGTGGAAAAATAAGCATCAATCGAAATCCTGACGGTCCGAGACAACGTTCAATCAACGCTGTATCCTAGCCAGCGGTTGCGCTTTAGCAAGATTTCGCTCTTCGGAGGGTTCAATTGAGTCGGACTTTTCATTCCCCTGTAGCTGCGATCGCTGATCGCGGAACTACTCCATCGGACCTACCGCGATCAGCAATCGCGGCTACAGCATCAACCAAATCAAAGCCCGATGAGTAGAGGCGCTCAGACGCGCGATGAGTAACACTCCCATTCAGCGCGAAATAGATCTTTTTTGACGTAAAGAATTCGGCCTTTCAGGTCGATGAACCAACACAACGCTGGAACACGTTTTCAGTTCCCAAAAGACTCCGCCACCTATCCAGCGCCACGACTCAACTTACTTTCTTAGTTGGTTGGTTAACTACAGAAGCCCGGTTCGAAATAACCGGGCTTTCTGTTGCCCCAATCCAAGCAGCGAAGCCGCCCGTTCGAGATCCTCAGAGCCTTGAACTTTCCCGAAAGGCAACCAATTGTTTTCGCCCGCAGATTGTCCAGATAGACGCAGATAGAGAAACTGTTTTCGCCCACGGATCACACAGATTTCCACGGATCGAAATTGGTAGGGCTGCTTATCCCTAAGCCGCCGCAACTTAACCAGGCTTTAGCGGCTGCTTAGGGATAAGCAGCCCTACCTTTGAGGCGATACCCCCCCGCCCTATTTCATCATCGCGAAGGTCGCCTTAAGATGATCGAGATCGCTGGCGCCGTTGGACTTGGCTTGCGCCTTTTTGATAATCGCTCCTTCGAGCTCGTTCTTGGTCGGCTCCTTCTTCTGATAGTAGACGCCGAACTTGCCGGGCCACGCTTCTTCGGCCAGAGCCAGAGACGCGGACATGTCTGTCACGTCATGCTCGTCCTCGTCGATAATCTCGAACGCGCCGCCTTTGCGCGGAACCGCCGCGTCGAACGCGCCTTTGTAGAATTCAACACATTCGCTCAAGCATTCGACAACCGAGAATCCGTCGTGATTGATCGCGCGTTCGTACATCGACATCATGTGCTTGATTTGCGACGCGTGCGTGCGTCCGACGAAAGTCGCTCCACTCGAAAGCAGCTTTCTCATCGGATTGGTCGGCCGGTCGATCGCTCCGGTCGGGTCGGTCTTGGATTGGAAACCTTGCGGCGAAGTCGGCGAGGTCTGCTTCTTGGTCAGTCCGTAAACAAAATTGTCCATGATCACGTAGGTCAGCCGAATGTTCTTCCGACCGGCGTGATCGAGATGATTGCCTCCGATCGAGAAGCCATCTCCGTCGCCGCCAAAAACGAAGACGTGAAGATCGTCCCGGCCCAGGCTCACGCCGGTCGCGAACGGAAGCGAGCGGCCGTGGATAAAATGCCCGCCATGCGTGTTCACGAAATACGGGAAGCGAGACGAGCAGCCGATGCCGGCGAGGGTCACGATTTTCTCCTGAGGGAACTGCAGTTTCTCCAGGGTCTTGAAGAACGCAGCGAGAACCGCGAAGTCTCCGCATCCTGGGCACCAGGTCGGGTGGTCGGCAGCGATGCCTTTTTTTGTGATCGTTCCGCGTTCGACGGGTTTGGGGACTGAGGGTGAGCTCATTTTAGAAATTTCCTAAGATTCAATTAATTTTCGATTGGCCATTCTCACTGGACCCGTTCCTGCACGCCTTTCAGGATCTCGCGGATCTTGAAGGTGAGCCCATCGGTTTTCGCCAGACTTCGGATACCGGGATTGCACGTGAGAGCCCGGAGCATCGAAGCCAGCTGACCATAACCATACAACCCTTCGTGGTTCATTTCCACCACAACGATGTTTTTGTAGCGATTAAAGATCTCCTCCAGGTCGTTGGGCAAAGGATTCAAATAGCGGATCTGCAAGTGGCCCATCTTCTCGCCATTGCTGCGAGCGCGAATGACCGTCTCGCGAATCGGCCCCCAAGTAGAGCCCCAGCCGACGAGAAGCGTGTCGCCTTCCTGATCGCCGAACACTTTCGATGGCGGCAGGGAATCGGCGAGCTTGCGGATCTTGTCGCGACGCTTGTTCATCATCTTGACGTGCATCTCGGGATTCGCCGATGGATGGCCCGTCTCGTCGTGCTCGAGTCCAGTCACTTGCGGAAACTTCCCGCCTTCGATCCACGTGCCCGGAGGGGCGTGACGCGTGATGCGTTCCAAGTCGTAAGGCTTGTAGCCCTCGGGACGATCTTCCAAATCCAGCGACGGCTCGACAATCAGGTTTTCCAGATCGGGCTCGTCAAACGCCTCGATGCGCGAAGCCATCGACATGTCCGACAATATGAATACCGGCACGCTATACTCGCGAGCGATGGAGCACGCTTCAAGCGCCGTGTAGAAGCAGTCTTTAACATTCTGCGCTGCCAGAACCACCCGAGGGCAATCGCCATGGCTGCCGTAGATCGCCTGCATCAAATCGCTTTGCTCCACGTTCGTCGGCAATCCCGTGCTGGGCCCGCCACGCTGGATGTTGACCACGATCAGCGGGATCTCCGCCATCGTCGCCCAGCCCAGAGCTTCCATCTTCAAAGAAATCCCTGGCCCCGAACTCCCAGTAACCGCAAGCCGTCCGCTGTACGCGAATCCGATGGCCATCGACACCGCCGCCAGTTCGTCCTCCGCCTGCACGAACAGGCCGCCGTACTTGGGCAATTGCGAACGGAGCATCTCCATGATCGTCGACCAAGGCGTGATCGGATAGCCCGAACCATAACGGACGCCTCCGGTGATCAGCCCGAGTGTGATGGCCGTATTGCCATCCATCGTCACTTGCGGTTCGCCTGACTCGTCCGGTGTCTGAAATGAGTAGTAGCGATCCAGGACGTTATCGATCGGATACGAGTACCCAGCGTCGAACGCAAGATTCGCATTGCGGAGAATGTCCTCGGACTTGCCGCCAAAACGTTCCTTGAAAATCCGGCGAAGCTTTTCGACATCCAATTGGAAAATGCGCGACAGCAGCCCGAGCGTGAATAGGTTCTTCCCCTTCTCTCGCGTGGACCCTCCGAGCGCCTCCACAGTCAGTGACGCGATCGGAACCCCCACCTTCAAAAACCGCGTGTCGCTTTCATCCAGCTCCACATGATCGGAGTCGTAAAGCAGCACGCCCCCTTCTTTCAGATGAGAAACGTGCTCGTCATGGCTATGCTGATAAAACGCCACGAGGAAATCCGCTTCGTCCCCCGCCGACAATACTTCGCCCGTCCCCATTCGGACCTGGAATATAGAAGGTCCTCCGGAAATCGTCGCCGGGATCGTCATGTACGTCATGACCTCCTGGGCGCTTCGGCCAGCCAGACGAGCTAAAAACGCGCCTATAGACTGAATGCCGTCCTGCGAATCACCTGCTAGCCGGATGACCGCGTCTTGAATGAGTTTCTCGGAACGAGATGGGGGTGCAGAAGCCTCTGAAGCCATTTATCCGCGAGCATTAGTCAGATGGATTTGTACAGTCAACTCGTAGCTTTCGAAATTGGGAATTTATCGTGTTTAATACCCTAGTTTTCGCACTCCGTAGACTTTCAAAACGAATTCTTCCAGCCAATTAGGGCGCTAATCGACGAAAACCGCCCCAAAACCGCCATATTTCGTTTTTGACTCGAACCTCGGAAAGCAATCGCCCGACCAAGCTCGAATCGGCTTTCAACTTTGTAGGCGTTCAATAACTACCGATTCGGAGAATCTCTACAACCAGTGGTTTAGAAACGCATCCGATCTTGCTATGTAAACAACATGTGAATAACTTTTGCCGTTTTTACTTATCTTTGAAAATAGGCCCGAAAGCAGCTAAAGGGTCCTTCCATCTTAGCGACAATAGCGATTAACACAAATCATTCTCCCCCTCGATTCTCGTCCTGGTCGGCGCACGCCGTATTCATTTTCAGGATGCCGAATTTCGCTTCTTTTTCTACCCCTTCTTCAATCATCAAACTCTCAATCCAATTTCATCTAAACAACGCACACGCCCTCACCAGCCTCATGCCGCGCATGCCACTAGAAAAATCGCAAAACCTGATCGCAGCGTTCGAATCTCGAACCTGATCGCGAATTCAACTAACATCTAGGGGCAGCGCCCAACTAATGACGCGAACCGAGTCTCCAAATTTCAAAGACGACGTCGATACCTGCCAATCCGTGATTCATGGAATTCACGGGACGCTTTTCCTTCTCTCAATCGTAACCGACGAAGATGACGCGGCCACGCTTCGGGCGGATCTCAAACGGTCCCGGTTGAGCGAATACAAGCTACAGCGTTGCTCCTCGCTCGACGACGCGTGCAACATGCTGCGGGCCTGCGGATTCGATTTGCTCTTTCTGAATCTGGAGGAACTCGATGACCCCGCCCAGGCGATCGACCGGCTGCGCGATACTGGTTTCGAAAATCCCATCCTCGGACTCGCTTCCCGCCGCTCGATGGATAAGCCCGACTGCGCGCGCCCCGCCGGCATCGACGACGTCATCTGCAAAGAGGACCTTTCTCCCTCGCTCGTCGAACACGCAGTCCGCTCCACAATCGTCCGCCATACGCTTTCGTCCGAACGCGCGCTTCTCGAAACGCGTCTCAACCTCGCGCTCGAAACCGGCAAGATGGGCTCCTGGATCTACCATCCCAAAGAGCGCCGATTCGAATGGGACGAGATCGCCCAAGCGATGATTCCGTTCCCCGAAAACTCCGCCACGCGCTCGATGGAGGAATTCATCGAGCAAGTGTATCCAGAAGATCGATCCAAAGTTTCCGACGCGCTCGACCAGCTTCCTCTCAAAGACGAGATCGTGGGTTGCCAATTTCGCGTGAACAGCGACCAGATGCCTCTGCCTTCTCTAGAATTGCGCGGACGCATTTGGCAAGGCGGCGCCTACGAAGAACCTGCCATCATGGGCGTCCTGCGACAGACCCCCAGGACCAACGAGCTTTTCGAACGCATCAACGAGGCCAACACCGCCATTCAGGAAGCGTTCCTCGCCCGCGAAGAAGCGATGCGCAAGGCCAACCAAAAACTCCAAGCCCTGGCCAGCGAACTACAACATACCGAGGGCCGAGCATCGAAAGAACCGGAGCCCCCGAAAACGGAAGCCCCTTCATTCAGCGAATCGAAACAGGAGCCAGCCAAACCGGCGGCCGTCCACAAAATCGTTTCGTCCAAAAGCCGAAAGGCCGCAAAAGCCGTGCCGAAACCGGAACCAAAAGCCCAAGACGAAGCACTGGGCATCGACAAGAAAGTCGCCTACCAGGAAGTCCTCAAATCCGTCGCCCGGAAAAAAGCCGCCACTCCCAAGCAGGAATCTCTTCCCTTCGACTTCGCCCAGGAACCGGAAATCGACTACATCCCGCCCAACCCTTCAAAAGAAGGCTTCGTCGGAGCGGCGAAACGTCTGGTCACCATGACCCGAAAGGAGCACAAACTCGAGGCCAGCATCTCCGTCGCCGACCAGCAATCTATCGAGCTGGAGCTGGAGAAGGACCTCCTTTTCCACATTCTCCGAGAATTGATCACCAACGTGGTCAAACACTCGCGAGCCCGGCTCTGCATCATCACGCTTTTCCGCGACGAGGACGAATGGGTTCTCCAAGTGGAAGACGACGGCGTGGGGCTCAACGAGAAGCTCAAAAGCGTCAACGCGCCCCTAAATAAGATCGGCCTTTTCCAAATCCGCACCCAACTCGCCCTCAAAGGAGGTCACCTCGACATGGTCCCCGCCTCCCCCAACGGCCTCATCGCCCGAGTCCGAATCCCCGTCTCCATCCGAGATAACGCCAAGACCACCTGAGGCTAAATCCCGCGCGTACACGTTCCTAATGTAGGAGCCTGATTGCAGGCGATTTCGCTGTTCGTCGTTCCGATCGCCCACCCGCTCGTTTGCCCACTCGACAAACTCCGAGTATCGCGGCAAATTATCCGAGCATCATGAAAGCGTTTCAAATCTACGCGACCGAAACCTGGCTGCTGATTGCCGAGATGGGACCCTACTTGTTGTTGGGATTTCTTTTCGCGGGCGCCTTGCATCGCTGGATTCGGGAAACCTGGATCGAAACGCGGCTCGGAAAGCCCGGCCTCAAATCCATCACGCTCGGCTCGATCGTAGGCGTCCCCATACCACTCTGCTCATGCGGCGTGATTCCCGTAACGGCCAGCCTTCGCGACAAGGGCGCCAGCAAGGGAGCCGCCGCGTCTTTCCTCACCTCAACGCCGCAAACAGGCGTCGACAGCATTCTAGCGACCTACGGAATGCTCGGGCCGGTGTTCGCCATCTATCGCGTGATCGTAGCCTTCATCTCCGGGATCGCCGTTGGAACGATCGTCGACCGTTTCTCCGCCCCCGAAATGCGGAAAAGTCCCGACCCAACAACCGCTCCCGAGCCAATCCCGAGCTGGCGCCAGAGCATCCGCTACGGATTGATCACGATGCCGGCCGATATCGCCGTATCACTCGTCATCGGATTTCTGCTCGCGGGCCTTATCAGCGCGCTCGCTCCGGATGACCTCCTCTCGAACCTTCCCGGCGGCGTCTACACCAGCATCTTGCTCACAACCCTCATCGCGACTCCCTTCTATATCTGCTCGACCGGCTCGATACCGCTCGCCCTCGCCTTGATCGATAGCGGTCTGCCTGTATCCGCCGCCCTGGTACTGCTCATCGCCGGGCCCGCCACCAATATCGCCACGATCACCACCATGCGCAAAACGCTCGGCGGCCGCGAAACCGCGATTTACGTGGCGAGCATCGTCATCGTCTCATGGGTCGCCGCTTTGGTTTTCCACCAGTTTTTCGATACCAAGGTATTCGACATGGGCCACCTCCATGAAATGGGGCCGACGATTTGGAACCACATCGCAGGCGCCGCGATGCTCGCAATGCTTGGATACGCCTATTGGACCGAAAACTACCGGGATAGAGCAATGCCAGTTTCCGCCAGCGGCGACTGGGCCGACGACCCCGAGAAGGCGACGCTGCGCATCGAAGGGATGACCTGCAGCCACTGCCGTCAATCCGCGGTCGACGGATTGACAAGCCTACCCTTCACCAGCCATGTCGAAGTCGATCTCAAATCCGGAAACGCCCAACTCGGCGGCAACGGCCTCGACCGCAACGCGATTTCTGACAAGCTCGACTCGCTCGGCTTCTCTGTCACCGATTTTTCGCTACAAACTCGAGAAAACAATTAGTGAGTTCGTTCATCAAAATCTACGCCCAGAGCGCCGCTCTATTCGGCGCTCTTCTTTCGATGTCTCCGCTCATCGCCTCCGACTTCGAATACCGATCGCTGGACGGCCAGAAAAGGACGATCTCCGAATGGCCCGCCTTCGTCATCACCTCGAAAGCCGAAGCGGACCTGAAGGACGCTCTCCGTTTCGCGACGCTTCTCGCCAGCCTCGAAGCGCGGCCACACTGGCTGATAGACTTCGCATGGCCCCGATCGACGATATCCAAACGGCTCGCCGCCAAGACGCTTTTGAAGAGCGCCTTCATGAAAGCTCATTCCACAGTTCTCGAAGAACAGATTCCCAATACCGACTTCATTTCCCTGGTCAGCCATCAACGCCAAATTCTTTGGAGTTCGTCCACGTATCCGAGCGATGAGGACTGGCAGCGAGCGCTCGCCATTCTCGAAGCGTCGACTTCCGATTGAGGCTCATGGAACGGACGCCCAGATCAAACAAGAAAAGGCCGCCGCCTTTTCCCTCGGATTCGCGCCCGATCGCCTATCCGCAAGAACTTCCAATTTCGAAGCGGAAAGAGGATATCATCGCCGCCATCCGCGAGCATCCCGTCATCATTCTGTCAGGCGAGACCGGCTCCGGGAAAACCACCCAAATCCCCAAGATGTGCCTTGAAGCGGGCCGGGGTCGCAAGCAGCGAATTGCTTGCACGCAGCCCCGCCGTGTAGCCGCTCTCTCCATCGCCAAGCGCGTCTCAGAAGAATTGAATGTCGATTACGGTCAGGAGGTCGGCTGCAAAATCCGATTCGCCGACAAGACAAGCAGGCGCACGCGAATCAAATTCATGACCGATGGAATGCTCCTCGCGGAGATCCAGTCCGATCCGCTCATGCGGGAATACGATACCGTCATCATCGACGAAGCCCACGAGCGCAGCCTCAATATCGATTTCCTCCTCGGACATCTAAATCAGCTAAGGACGCGGCGGCCCGATCTCAAGATCATCATCACTTCCGCAACCATTGATATCGAAAAATTCTCCCAAGCCTTCGACAACGCGCCTGTCATTGAAGTTTCAGGACGCGTCTATCCGGTTGACGTTATCTACGCTCCCTTGGACGAGCTCCTCGAGGAAAGCGGCGACTTCACTTTCGTCGACGGGATTGCCGAATCCGTCGATCGGATTCTGGAAGACTTCGACCAAGGCGACATCCTCGCCTTTCTGCCCACCGAGAAAGACATCCGCGAGGCGATGGACTTGCTCGACGGTCGCGTCGGAAATCGGCTAACGGTTCTCCCTTGCTTCGGGCGTTTGTCCAGCGGGGACCAGCAACGCATCTTTTCCAAAACGCTCAAACGCAAAATCGTTATCGCGACCAACATAGCCGAAACTTCGCTGACCATTCCGGGCATCCGTTTCGTCATCGACGCCGGGCTCGCGCGAAT
Source organism: Opitutales bacterium (assembly GCA_021772595.1). Taxonomy (GTDB): domain Bacteria; phylum Verrucomicrobiota; class Verrucomicrobiia; order Opitutales; family Opitutaceae; genus Pelagisphaera. Next base: position 8,919 of record JAJFLS010000189.1, on the reverse strand, counting down.
CAGCCGCTACAACCCACGCACGCGCACTAAGCGTCTGCCAATCGAGAACGTTTCCCAGAGCAGCGCCAACCAGCGCAAAGGTCGTTGCGGCCGCGTGCAGGACGGCATCTGCATTCGTCTGTATTCGGAAAGAGACTTCGAGAAACGAAACGAATTCTCCATCCCCGAGATCCAACGAGCGAACCTTGCGGAAGTGATTCTCCGCATGAAGGCCTCTCGCCTAGGCGACATCGAAACGTTTCCATTCATCGATCAGCCAACGCCCGCCGCTATCAAATCTGGATACCAGCTTCTCGAAGAGCTTGGAGCAATCGACACGAAACAGGACCTGACCCCGCTCGGCCGCAAACTCGCCAAGCTTCCGATAGACCCGACCGCGGGACGCATGCTGCTTCAAGCCGAACGCGAGGGAGTGGTAGACCAGATTCTCGTGATCGCATCCGCATTGTCAATACAAGATCCACGAGAACGTCCGCTCGGGAAAGAAGAAGCCGCCCGCGCAGCCCACAAGCGATTCACTCACCGCGAGTCCGACTTCCTGACCCTTCTCAATATCTGGGAAGGCAGTCACGACGACTTTGAAAAGCTCTCTCAAAAGAATCTGAGAAAGTTCTGCAAGTCCCACTTTCTCTCGTATCTTAGAATGCGCGAATGGAAAGAGGTGAAGGATCAGCTCACGCAAGCGCTCGCCGATTTCGAGCGCTCCGAGCGGCTTAAGCATCCGCGACCCAAGTACCGGGACGAGAAAGAGAAATTCGAGCTCCGCAAGTTTGGCGGAGTCGAATACCGGTCCATTCACCACTGTCTCCTATCCGGTCTTCTCGCCAATCCCGCTCGCAAAGACGAGCCGAATTTCTATCGAGCCACCGGAGATCGGAAAGTAATGATTTTCCCCGGATCGGGACTCTTCAATCGCAAGGCTCAATTCGCGAAAAACAAGAAGCAGAAGCAGGAACTCGAAGCCAAGATGCCGTCGCCCGAGTGGATTCTCGCCGGGGATATCGTCGAGACGGGTCGCCTCTACGCTCGCGTCGTGGCCGTCATCGATCCCACCTGGCTGATTCAGCTGGGAGCTCACATCTTGAAGTACTCCCACAGCGACCCCATCTTCGAGGCCGATCAAGGCAGGGTCGTTTGCCGCGAAAGCATCCGTATTCACGGAATGGAGATTCAGCGGAAAACCGTCTCCTACTTGAAAGTCGATCAGGAAAAGGCGACCGAGATCTTCATCCGCGAAGCGTTCTTGAACGACGATTTTCACGCACCCTATCCCTTTCTCGATTTCAATCGAAAACTGAAAAATCGAATGCAGAACGCTCAAACGATCGCCCAGATGCAAAGCTGGATCGGGATCGAAGAAGCCGCTTACAAATTCTACGCCAAACAGCTGAAAGGAGTCGCCTCGATTGGAGATCTAAACCGCTTACTAAAAGAAGGGAAAGACTCGCTCAGCAAAACGCTTCACATGGCCGAGGCCGATCTAACGCCCGCCAACGAGGATCACGTGGATCTATCGGCTTTCCCGGATTCCGTTCAGCTCGATAACGCGGCTCTGCCCATTGAATATCTATACAAGCCCGGCGAAAAAAACGACGGGGTCACGCTGAAAGTTCCCTACGCCAAAGCCAAGGAGCTCGATAGCCCGCTTCTGGATTGGCTCGTGCCCGGCCACCTTGAAGCTAAGATACTCCATTTCCTCAAAAGCTTGCCGAAAGACCATCGCCGCAATCTTCAACCTCTTGCCGAAACAGCCAAGTCGATCTCTAAAAAGCTGAAGCCTACGAAGAGCTCATTAAGCCAAAGTCTTTCCGAGCATCTGAAAACTGAATACGGTCTGGAAACGTACGCGAGCGATTGGAACGAGGACGCCATCCCCAGTCACCTACAAGTGCGAATCGATGTCCACGACTCCAAAGGGCAGACCATCGCCGAAGGACGCACCACCGAAGCCATCCACAATGCATTGCTTCAACGCGAGAATGCGACCAATCGAACCGACAGGCGAAGTTTGGATGCTCTATGGCAATCCGCTCAAAAGCGATGGAGCCAGAGCATCGACGGTCTTGAGAATCTGGAGTCCCATCCCGAAAAGACCGAGGTCGGCGAAGACAACGGCGTTCCCGTAATGGGCTTTCCCGCGCTGCGACAATTCGACGACAAAATCAAGCTGACCATTCTCAAGACTCTCGCAGACGCTCAGAGCGCAAATCGGGATGGTATCACCGCTCTGATTGAACACGAGCTGCGGCGGGAACTAGCATGGATCCAGGAAGACCTGAAAGACTTCTCGAAGCTCGGTCCCGTGGCGATCGCCTTCGCTCCTCTCGAACAGCTGAAGACTCAAGCATTCGTCCACATCAAACGATTTCTCTGTACGCACGATCTCGAACGCATCGATAAACAGGCGATTGGACAGGTTGTCGAACGATCCAAAACGACGTCACGAGGATTCGCTTACAAAGTCCTCGACCAGATCGAACTCATCCTAAACGCGCGTCAGGAATTGAAAGTAATGTCGGGACTCCCGAAAGAGCTGCAATCCGAAGTGGACCGCCTAATCCCTATCGACTTTCTCGAACGAACGCCTCACTGGGCGCTCAAGCGACTCCCCGCATATTTAGAAGCCGTTAAACTCCGCTCGCAAGATCGTATCCGCGATCCCAAACGTGATTCGCAACGTCAGGAGGAAATAAATACATTTCGCAATCGATTGCTACACCTGAAGACAACGAAATCTCAACTCGAAGACATCTCCTGGTCCATTGAAGAATACGCCCTCTCACTCTTCGCCCAGAAGCTAGGCACCGCATTCCCCATCTCGGCAAAACGCTTGAACGAGAAATTTGACCACGCCAACTCCGAATCCCGCTCAAGCGGTTTCAGCCAACAAGCATCGCCTGCCCGACCTCAAAAAGAACCTGCCGATAAACCAACTGACGCCGACCTCAAAAACTTGAAATCGTTTTTTAATCTCTAGGAGAGTGTTAAATTTAATCAGATTATGACGAGGACTTGTAGGGGCTCCGCTTGCGGAGACCGCAGAAGCTGCTCGAACTCTTCCTACGCGGTCTCCGCAAGCGAAGCCCCTACGCAATTTTTGTCTTTGTAGACAATGTCTATGAGCTTTTCTGAAAACGATAAAGCCGCCTCCGTTAAGAGGCGGCTCCCAATCGAGTGCTGCTGCAAAATTTATGGTTACAAAAGAACAGCGCTTTTTTATCGAGTACAAACTTTTTCTTATAATCGTGTGTAACTGGTTTTGAATTAACAAAAGTGGTCACATCTTTCTCGGTTTCGCGCTTATTCATCCTATCATTGATCTCCAATATCGCTCTTTTCGCTCCCAAAACCGCCACCGCCTGGCGTCAAAATTTCTACCGATTCACCCGATAAAACCTCGAATGACCCGTTTCCAGGCAACGCGCTTCGATTGCCGCTAGCGTCTATCTTATACTGCTCGCCTGTCTTCCCGCGCTCGCCACCCGCAAGCCCGAACGGGGCGAAAATTCGATGCTGAAGCAGGAGCGACACCTCGACGGATTCCAGGAATTGAAGGCGACGACAAAGCCCGTCACCACCCCTCTGATGGCCGCTCCCTCCCGATTTCTCTCTGATCCCGAAATTCTCCACTCTCACTGGAAATCGCCGCTCGAGTATCTCCGGATCGGTAATGGCTGTATTGGTCATATGGGTATGCACCCCGCTGGCTCCTGCCCGATTTTTCGTTGCTCCTTCACCTCCGGCAATCGTCTCGTAGTAGCTAATTCGATCGTTTCCGAATATAAAATTGTTCATCGTCCCTTGGCTGCAAGCCGCCAAGCCAAACGCCTTCATAAGCGTATCCACAATGCGCTGGCTTACCTCCACATTCCCCGCGACCACCGGAGGAGAATTTGCTGGATCCTCGTCGAATATCGGGCTCAACATCCCTTCCGGGATCCGAATATCCACGCATTCCAAAAACCCTTCATTTAGCGGAATAGCTTCATTCGCAAGCAGTCGCAGCACGTAGATCGTCGCGCTGGTTACGATAGCCGGAGTCGCATTGTAATTCGATTTTTGAACGGGAGCGCTTCCAGAAAAATCGATCTCCCACTTTCCATCTCGCTTGCCGACGCTAACCGCGATTTCAGCCCCATTATCCAATCGCTCTACCGCCGACTGATTTGCAAAAGGCAAACAGTCCAGAGCGGATCGCAATGCATCCGCCGCGCGAAGCTTCAGAGCGCCCATGAAATGCGCGACTCGATCCGGACCTTTCTCGCGAGCCAGCCTCTCGAGCTCTCTCTCCCCAAAACGAATCGACGCCAACTGCGCGGCGAGATCCGCAAGATTCTCTTCCAATCGACGGGTCGGATAGCGAGCTGTCTTCAGAATCGTCGTAATCGCATCCCAATCAACCACTCCTTCGCGAGCTAAATACATCGGCCGAATTACGACGCCTTCCTCCTCAAGCGTAGTCGCGTTTGGCGGCATCGATCCCGGCGACACTCCGCCTAGTTCAGCGTGATGAGCGCGATTCGCGACGTGCCCGACGAGTTCCCCATCATCTGAATACACAGCGGCGACAAGCGTCACATCCGGCAAATGCGACCCTCCGAATCCGGGATGATTCGTCACGACGACATCGCCCTTTCGAAGTTCCAGCGCGTCCCCAACCGATCGCGCGCAAACGCCTAGCGCTCCTAGATGCACCGGAATGTGGGGCGCATTCGCAACCAGATATCCATCTGCATCGAGCAACGCGCAGCTGAAATCCTTGCGCTCCTTCACATTCGTCGAAAACGCGGAACGCTCCAACAAACTCCCCATTTCCTCCACCAGTGAAAGGAAGCGATTCGTGTACAGCTCGAGCTCGATCGCCGCCATACCCGCTTTTTCATCCGTAGCGGAAACTTCCCTACGCCCGAGTTTCAAAGTCATCCGATCCCCCACAATCGCGCTCCAGCCAGCATCGATATAGATCGTGCTGAACGGATCTTGAATCACCGCAGGCCCTTCGATCAGCGATCCCGGTTTCAGATCGTCGCGCGAAATACGCTCGCTCCGCTTAGCATCGAGCGAGGGACTTTCGCTGAAGCTCTCCGTCTCCCCATTCTCCACACGTTCGACAATCGATACTTTCAGCGACACCACCTCGACCGGCTGGTCCGGAATAAACCCATACTGATGCTCGAATTGCTTGAGAAAATCTCCCTCCAATGTTGCCAGTTCACCTAGATCGACGAACAACCCGGTTTCCTGCCCGACGAATCGCATCTCCGCTTGAGACGACTGGACACGAAGATTCTCGGCGCCAATGCCTTCCTTCGAAAGAGATTCGCTCGCCTCGTCCACCAGCTCTCCTTCCCATTCTTTTAGAGAGTCCGAACACTCGCTCAGCAAGGCCAACACTTGACGCTCCGCGAAACGCTCCACTCGCGCCTGCTGCAATCCATATGCGCTCAGCAAACCCGCATCCGACGGAAAGAGAATCGTATCCATCTCTAGGATATCCGCGATAGAACACGCATGCATGCCACCCGCGCCACCGAACGCCACCAGCGCGTATTCAGAAGGATCGTACCCTTCTCGAAGCGAAATCCCTTTGATCGCGTCCGCCATGCGTTCATTGGCGATATCCAGTAGGCCCAATAAAGCGGCCTCTTCGACGACTCCTTGTCGAGTCGCCGCCTCCACCTCCTTCATGAGTTCCCGCAGGCGATCCCTCGCCGCTTCCGGGAAAACCGGAATTCCAAATTGCGAAGCATCCAAGCGACCCAGCAGCAAGTTCACATCAGTAATCGTCAATGGACCGCCCACTCCATAGCATGCGGGTCCCGGCGACGCGCCTGCGCTCGCAGGACCGACTCTCAACGCGGAACCATCGAACCAGCAAATCGAGCCCCCGCCTGCCGCCACAGTCTCTATCCTCAGCGAAGGCGCGAATACATGAGCGCCTCCGACGAATTGCTCGAATTGATAGTCCAGCCGCCCATCGAATCGCGACACGTCTGTACTCGTGCCTCCCATGTCAAACGCGATGCTCCGATCAATCCCCGCGCGCTTTCCCACGCTCGAAGCACCCACCACGCCGCCGGCTGGACCGCTCAGCAAGCTATCTTTAGGACGATACTTCGCCCGCGAAACCAGCCCGCCCGCGCTCGTCATAATTTTGAGCGAATCACTCGGCAATCCGGCCTGCACCGCATCCAGATAGGACTCCATGATAGGAGCGAGATAGGCATCGACCACCGCCGTTTCCGAGCGCGGCAACAGCTTGATCATGGGAGACAGCTGACTCGATAAGGAGATCCGCTCGATTCCCGCTTCCCTCAAAATCGCTCCCAGTTGCTCCTCGTGCTTCGGATTGGCGTAGCTATGCAACAAGGCCACCGCAACCGCTTCGATGCCTTCGCTCGCGCACTGTTGGGCGAAACGCCTCGCTTCCGCTTCGTCCAACCCCACCAGCTCCCGGCCTTTCGCATCCAATCGCCCGCCCACTTCGAACACCAACGAATGCAGCGGCTCCCGTTTCCGAATCCCAAGCTCGAACAGATCCAGTCTCTGCTGATTGCCGATCCGCAGCAGATCTCCAAATCCTCGGTTTACGAAAAAGGCGATTTTGGCCCCCTTTCCCTCAAGCAACGCGTTCGTCCCTCGGGTCGTCGCCAGCCGCATCTCCAAAGGCGGAAGGGCTTCGTCCAAACGCTTCCCCGTCAGCAAACGCGCCGCCAGCGTAGGCGGCTCCTCCGGCGACTGAAGCGAGCAAAGCGATCCTGCACAATCCTCGGGCAAATCCGCATCGACCTCGATCACCCCTTCCGACCCCGACCAGCCGACAATGCTAACCGCCCAAGCGTCAACTCCATGAAGCTGCAGCTCATACTCAACAAAAAAGCCGTCTCCAGTTTCCACTGACAACTCCACGCGAGCCGATCGCGGCCCCACGAGCTCCACAATCCGTCCCCGAACCGCCCCATTCGAAAGCACCTTCGCCCGCAGCTCCCGACCCTCCGGGGTCCTCGCTAAGCAGTCCGTAAACGTCCCGCCCGTATCTATCCAGAATTTCCACATCTCAATTTAGAAAGAATGATCAAGCTCTACAGAAATCGATCTGCCCACATCCAAAGTCGAGAATGCCGGACGAAGGCGACAATACCTGCAAGTAAAGCAGTTTATATGCCCTTATTTTATGCGCGTGCAGCTAATAACAAGCCTATTAAAACTGCATTATTCAATTGGCGCGGTCGTTATTAACCTCAAAACGGTCAAGGCGGGCCGACTATCCTTCTTTCAGAGCGACGCCTTTTCCATGAACAACTAATACACATGCTTTGCGCTTCTCGCGCCTTTTTTCGGCCATTAGATCTTCTCCAAAAATTTGAATTTCCTGGTGAAGCATACAAAGGCTAAGCAAGTGTTCAATAAATGCAATATACCGAATAATTAATCCGGGACGGCGCCCGGACGCTACCCAATGCTCGAGCTTCGCTCGAGAAAAAGGTAGTGTTCGGGCGCCGTCCCGAGCCTTCGCGGTATTTATTAGACACGCTCTAAGCAAGATGAGTCAGCGAATTTTGCGCTATCTCTGCGTCATACCCAGGACTTTCATGGCCGCGTTGTGTCCTGGAATTCCACTTACAGCTCCACCTCTCTTTGCCGAGGAGCCGCAGAGGAGAACGTTCGGAAACGCGGTCTCGACTCCCCACTGGCCCGCTTCTTCCTTTGTTTCGGCAAAGGGCCAAGTGAGGTCGCCATGGAAAATGTTTCCTTTCGGAAGATGGATTTTATTCTCCAGATCGACCGCGCTCATCGCCTCGATGCAGGGATCCCCATTCGCGTCTTTCGCCAGGCAACTTTCGATTGGCTCCTCGAGGAACTGGTTGATGCCGGCGAGATATTTTCCCAACACTTCATTCCGGACCCGCTCGTTTTCCTTTTCAAACAAGCGGTAGGGCAGATCGAGACCGAACAGAGTGATGGTGTGAAAACCGCGCCGGTTCAGCTCTTCCGAAAGGATGGAGTCGTCGGTCAAGGTATGGCAGTAGATCTCGCCAGGAGGTTTCGTGGGCACATTGCCAGCCATGCTCTCACGATAGCTCGCAAGCATTTGCTCATAGCCCTCGTCGATGTGAACGGTGCCGGCAAAGGCCTCGGCAGTATCGCAACTGTCCGAACGCAGTTTAGGGAGCCTTTCCAGCAATAGGTTGATCTTGAACCCCGCCCCTTCAACGACTGCCTTATCCGGGCGTTTTCCCCCGCCAATCATTTTGCTGAGTGCCTGCTCAGACGCATTGCAGAGCACGAAGCTGGCGTCGACTTCCTGCCTTGTCCCATCTACGCCGAATTCCACAGAGGAGCGCTTCCGGCCCGGACTAACGCTGCAAACGGTCGCCCGAGTCGCGAGCGTTACGCGCCCCGTCGACCTGGCCACCCGGACTAGCTCGTCCACCAGTGCTCCCATACCTCCCACAGGAACCCGCCATTCGCCCGTTCCTTGGCCGATGACGTGATACAGGAATGACCGGTTCTGCAACAGGCTAGGGTCGTGGGGAAAGGTGGAAACGCCGATCCTTCCATCCGTAAACACAAGACCCCGAATCAGATCATTGGAAATCAGCCGTTCAATGACATCCCCGAGCGGCTCTTCGATCAAGGCCTGCCAGGCCTTTTCACCTTCAGTGCCCATCCGGCGGCGCATGTTTTCCTTAGTCACCAGCGGAGATGTCAGGCTTGGCCAGACAACCGAGGCCAGCTGCTTCTGCATTTCCTGAAGCTCGAGATAACCCCGGTAATCACTCTCGTTCCCGGTGAACTCGAGAAAGGCCAGACGATTGCCGCCGGGATCGCCATTGCGAATCAACAGCTCCCGAAATTTCCCGTTCTCGATCGTGGGTGTCCACGACGCCGTCTTTCGCGATCTGAGCCGCAGATCAA